>NZ_RPSE01000120.1:0-15589 GCF_003949955.1 Streptomyces sp. WAC05292 | reverse complement strand
GCACGGGCTGCGGGGTGGGGATGGAGGCGTTGGCGTCGCCCATCTGCGCGTAGGCGATCTGGCCGCCCTTGATGACGGTGTCGGGTTTGACCCCGAAGAAGGCGGGCCGCCACAGGACGAGGTCGGCGAGCTTGCCTGCCTCGACGGAGCCGACCTCGCGGGCGATGCCCTGCGCGATCGCCGGGTTGATCGTGTACTTGGCGACGTAGCGGCGGGCGCGGTGGTTGTCGGCGGGGCCGTCGCCGGGGAGGAAGCCGCGGCGCCGCTTCATCACGTGCGCGGTCTGCCAGGTGCGCATCACGACCTCGCCGATGCGGCCCATGGCCTGGGAGTCCGAGGAGATGATCGAGATGGCTCCGAGGTCGTGCAGGACGTCCTCGGCGGCGATCGTCGAGGGCCGGATGCGGGACTCGGCGAAGGCCAGGTCCTCGGGGACGGCCGGGTTGAGGTGGTGGCAGACCATCAGCATGTCGAGGTGCTCCTCGACCGTGTTGGCGGTGTGCGGGCGCGTGGGGTTGGTGGAGCTGGGCAGCACGTACGGCTCGGAGACCACGGTGATGATGTCCGGTGCGTGCCCGCCGCCCGCGCCTTCGGTGTGGTAGGCGTGGACGGTCCGGCCGGCGATTGCGGCGAGGGTGTCGGCGACGAAGCCGGCCTCGTTGAGGGTGTCGGTGTGCAGGGCGACCTGGGCGCCGGTCTCCTCGCAGACGCCGAGGCAGGCGTCGATGGCTGCGGGCGTGGCCCCCCAGTCCTCGTGGATCTTGAAGCCGATCGCGCCGCCGCGCAGCTGTGCGTGCAGGGCCTCGCGGGAGGTGGTGTTGCCCTTGCCGAGCAGGCCGATGTTGACCGGGTACGCCTCCAGCGCGGCGAACATCCGGGCGAGGTGCCAGGATCCGGGGGTGACGGTGGTGGCCTTGGTGCCCTCGGCCGGGCCGGTGCCGCCGCCGACGAGGGTGGTGACGCCGGAGGCGAGGGCCTCGTCGGCGAGGGTCGGGGAGATGAAGTGGACGTGGGCATCGACCGCGCCCGCGGTGAGGATCCTGCCGTTGCCCGCGATGACCTCGGTCTCGGGGCCGATGACGAGGGCCGGGTCGACGCCGTCCATGGTGTCCGGGTTGCCGGCCTTGCCGATGCCGCAGATCAGGCCGTCTCGGATGCCGATGTCGGCCTTGACGATGCCCCAGTGGTCGAGGACGACCGCGCCGGTGATCACCGTGTCGGGGGCGCCCTCGGCGCGCGTGGTGCGGGCCTGGCCCATGGACTCGCGGATCACCTTGCCGCCGCCGAAGACCGCCTCGTCGCCGGAGCGTCCCGGTCCGCCCGCGAGGTCCTGCTCGATCTCGATGAACAGGTCGGTGTCGGCGAGCCGGATCCGGTCGCCGGCGGTGGGTCCGAAGAGGTCCGCGTAGGCGGCGCGCCCGAGCTCACCCATCGAGCGGCCCCCCGGTCTCCCCGCGCAGCCCCGGCACGATACGCAGCCCTCCGAGGGGGACGAGCGCCACCTCGACGGGGATGCCGGGCTCGAAGCGGACGGCGGTGCCGGCGGGTACGTCGAGGCGGAGTCCGCGGGCGGCGGTGCGGTCGAAGCGCAGGCCGGGGTTGGCCTCGGCGAAATGGTAGTGGGAGCCGACCTGCACGGGCCGGTCGGCGGCGTTGAGGACGGTGAGGCGGGTGATGGGGCGGCCTTCGTTGAAGAGGACCGGGCCGTCGCCGTGGACGGTCTCGCCGGGGATCACGCTGCGGCCCCTCTCAGACGATCGGGTCGTGGACGGTGACGAGCTTGGTGCCGTCCGGGAAGGTCGCCTCGACCTGGACGTCGGGGATCATCTCGGGGATGCCCTCCATGACGTCGGCGCGGCCGAGGACGGTCCGGCCGGAGGCCATCAGCTCGGCCACGGTCCGGCCGTCGCGGGCCCCTTCGAGGACGTGCGCGGTGATCAGCGCGACCGCCTCGGGGTGGTTGAGGAGGACGCCGCGCGCCCTGCGCCGCGCGGCGACGTCGGCGGCCACGTGGATGAGCAGCCTCTCCTGCTCGTGGGGGGTCAGGTGCACGGGTCATCACCAAGCTTCCGGGGACGGGGGGCCGACGGCGCCGGACGACCGTAGCGGTCCGCGCCACCGGTGTTGACCGGCGCTTTCCCCAACCGGTCGGCTCTTTCCCGAAGGCGGCGTAGGCTTTTCGCTCCGACTACCGCCCCTTTGCCGCGGGTTGGGCGGGGGTTGGCGCGGCGGCCGGGGGCGGTCCACGCTAGGGCGTGCGTTTTTCCGCTGCGTTAACGAATGTTTCGGGCGGGTACCCGGTTCGTGCGCCCGGCCGGTCAGCAGCTGCCGCGGCCGACCGGGGTGTGGGCCCCGACGGGCCAGGGCAGGGCGATCCAGACCGTCTTGCCGCCGTCCTCGGTGGGGCTGACGGAGAGCCGGCCGCCGGCCTCCGCGGTGAGCCAGCGGATGATGACCATGCCGCGGCCGTTGTCCTGCTGGACGGCGGCGGGGAGCCGCCGGGGCCACCGGGGGTGGCTGTCGGTGACCCCGACGCGGAGCCACTCCTCGCGCTCCAGGCGGAGGTCGACCGTGAAGGTGGGCGACTGCCCGAAGGTGTGCTGCACCGCGTTGGTCGCGAGCTCGGACACGATCAGGCGGACGCTGTCGGCGGTCTCGGCGCCGTCGGGCAGTCCCCAGTCGGCGAGCACCTCGGCGACGTGGCGGCGGGCGGCGGCGACCGAGGCGGGTTCGCTCGGCAGAGTGACGGATGCTTCCTGGTGGTCTGCCATGGCGACGGTCCCTTTCCCACCGGGGCGTGACCGCCCCGGATCTGTGCTGGACGCCAGAGTGCCACCCATCGTCCCGCCGCTGCGGCCGTTCACCCGGGATCCGCATATATCTGTCGCCCGATGCGGTGAACTCTGCTACGGAAGAGCGTATTTGGACGGCAGACTGGTGCGAGCTGTGCCGGTGGAAGGAGGCGGGTATGCAGCATGGCCCCGCGGTGCGTCGGCGCAAGCTCGGAGAGGAACTGCGCGCGCTGCGCGACCGCACGGGACTGACCAGCGGCGAGGCCGCCCGGATCGTGGGGTGGCACCAGTCGAAAATCAGCCGCATCGAGACGGGTCGCAGTGGCGTGAAACCGGAGGACATCCGGCTGCTGCTCGACGCGTACGGGGCAGTCGTCAGCCCCGAGCAGCGGGCCCTGCTGGAGGCGCTGTCGGTCTCGGCGGCCGGTCCGGGGCCGGGCGGCGGCACCGGCCGGGAGCGGCAGTGGTGGCACGACTACCGGGGCCTTCTGCCGCAGGAGTACCGGGACTTCATCAGCCTGGAGGCCGGCGCCCGCTCGGCCCGTACGGTCGAGCTGTCCGTGGTGCCCGGGCTGCTCCAGACCCCGGAGTACGCGCGTGCGGTGACGCGGGCCGCGCTCGGCGGGCTGCCGGAGCCGAAGGTGGACGCGCTGGTCGACGTACGTCTGGCCAGGCAGGCGGTGCTGCGGGCCGATCCGCCGCTGGAGCTGAGCGCGGTGCTCGACGAGGCCGTGCTGCGGCGGCAGATCGGGGGGCCGGGGGTGATGGAGGCGCAGCTGAGGCACCTGGTGGCGGTGGCACGACTGCCCCAAGTGCGTTTGCAGGTGCTGCCGTTCAGCGTGGGGGGCCATCTCGGCCTGACCGGACCGTTCGTTATTTTCTCATTTCCGAACATCGCCGATCTGGATGTGGTGGTCCTCGACCATTTGACGAGTAGCCTCTATCTGGAGCGGAAGGAAGACCTCGAGGCGTACAGCGCCGCGTTCCGCACCATCCAGGCGCACGCCCTCCCGCCCGAAGACTCGTCGGATCTCATCAGCTCACTGGCTGACGGCGCGTAAGGAGGCACCCCCGTGTCCGCAACCCCCCTCTCCACAGGCGGACTTCTGATCAGCGCGACGTGGCGGCGGAGCAGCCGCAGCACCGGAATGAACAACTGCGTGGAAACGGCCGTGCTCTCCGGCGGCCTCCTGGCCGTCCGCGACTCCAAACGGACGGACGGCCCGGCGGTGCTCTTCACCGGGCCCGCCTGGAACGGCTTCCTCGCCGGCGTACGGGCGGACGGGCCCGCCTGACCGCAGCGCCCGCCTGACCGCAGCGCCCGCCGGGCGCCGGCGGGCCCGCCGCTACGGCAGGTCCGCCGCCCCGGCGGGGGCGGTCCGCAGGATCACCCCGACGGCCCGCTCGATCTCGTCCCCCGTGAGATCGGCGCGGGCCGTCAGCCGCAGACGCGAGACGCCGTCCGGGACGGACGGCGGCCGGAAGCACCCCACGGACAGCCCTGCCTCCCGGCAGTCCGCGGCCCACTGCAGGGCCGCCGGCGCCGAGGGGGCCCGTACGGACACCACGGCGGCGTCGGGCCGGGCCGAGGCCAGGCCGGCCGCGGTGAGCCGCCCGTGCAGCAGTGCGGCCACCTCCCGGGCGCGGGCCGCCCGTTCCGGTTCACGGCGCAGCAGCCGCAGCGCCGCCAGCGCCCCGCCCGCGGCGGCCGGCGCCAGCCCGGTGTCGAAGATGAAGGTGCGGGCCGTGTTGACCAGGTGGCGGATCACCTTGGCCGGGCCGAGGACGGCCCCGCCCTGGCTCCCCAGGGACTTCGAGAGGGTCAGCGTCGCCACCACCCCCGGCGCCCCCGCCAGCCCGGCCGCGTGCAGGGCGCCCCGGCCGCCCTCGCCGAGGACGCCGAGGCCGTGCGCGTCGTCCACGACCAGCGCCGCGCCCCGGGCCCGGCAGGCCTCGGCGTAGCCGGCGAGCGGGGCGGCGTCCCCGTCGACGGAGAACACGGAGTCGGTGACCAGCAGGGCGCGCCCGGTGTGCGCGGCCAGCGTCTTGCGGGCGGCCTCCGGGTCGGCGTGCGGAATCACCGCGGTCTCGGCACGGGAGAGACGGCAGCCGTCGACGATCGAGGCGTGGTTGCCGGAGTCGGAGGCGACGAGCGCACCGCGGCCGCCGAGCGCGGTGACGGCCGCCAGGTTGGCCGCGTACCCCGAGGACAGCACCAGCGCGGCCTCGAACCCGCAGAAGTCGGCGAGCTCCCGCTCGAGCTCGGCATGAAGCGCGGTCGTGCCGGTCACCAGGCGCGATCCAGTGGCGCCCGCGCCCCACTCCTCGGCCGCCGCGCATGCGCCGCGGACGGTCTCCGGGTGCCGGGACAGGCCGAGGTAGTCGTTGCTCGCGAGGTCCAGCAGGGGCGAGGCGGCGCTGCGGGGCCGCAGGGTCCGCACCAGTCCGGCCTGTTCACGGGCCCGCTCGGCCTCGTCGATCCAGGCGAACACGTCGGCGGGGGCGTCGGCCTCGCGGCTGTGCTGGGGCATTCGGGTCCTCGCGGTTTGTCGGCTGTCCACAGACGATGCCCGACCCTAGCGGCCGCGACTCGAGTGCCAGGTGTGGCGATACACACACTCCGTTCCGGCCATGTTGTGCGATCTCTCCTTGGCCGGGAGTGCTCGCGTGGTCCAGGATCGGCGTCATGGACCTGCTGAACACCCTGGTGGACAAGGGGCTGCGGCGTGAGCTGCCGACCCGCGAAGAGGCGCTCGCCGTGCTGGCGACCTCCGACGACGAACTGCTCGACGTGGTGGCCGCGGCCGGCAAGGTGCGCCGCCAGTGGTTCGGGCGCCGGGTCAAGCTGAACTACCTCGTCAACCTGAAGTCGGGGCTCTGTCCCGAGGACTGCTCCTACTGCTCGCAGCGCCTCGGGTCGAAGGCGGAGATCCTCAAGTACACGTGGCTGAAGCCGGACGAGGCCTCGGCGGCCGCGGCGGCCGGCATCGCGGGCGGCGCCAAGCGCGTGTGCCTGGTGGCGAGCGGCCGCGGCCCGACGGACCGGGACGTCGAGCGCGTCGGCAAGACCATCGAGGCGATCAAGGAGCAGAACGAGGGCGTCGAGGTCTGCGCCTGCCTCGGCCTGCTCTCCGACGGCCAGGCCGAGCGGCTGAAGGACGCCGGGGCCGACGCCTACAACCACAACCTCAACACGTCCGAGGCGACGTACGGGCAGATCACCAAGACGCACACCTACGCGGACCGCGTCGACACCGTGCAGAAGGCGCACGCCGCCGGCCTGTCCGCCTGCTCCGGCCTGATCGCGGGCATGGGCGAGAGCGACGAGGACCTCGTCGACGTCGTCTTCTCGCTGCGCGAGCTCGACCCGGACTCGGTCCCGGTGAACTTCCTGATCCCCTTCGAGGGCACCCCGCTCGCCAAGGAGTGGAACCTCACCCCGCAGCGCTGCCTGCGGATCCTCGCGATGGTCAGGTTCGTCTGCCCGGACGTCGAGGTCCGCCTGGCGGGCGGCCGCGAGGTCCACCTGCGCACCATGCAGCCGCTGGCGCTGCACCTGGTGAACTCGATCTTCCTCGGCGACTACCTCACCAGCGAGGGCCAGGCCGGCCAGGCCGACCTCGACATGATCGCGGACGCCGGTTTCACGGTGGAGGGCGCCGGCACGTCGAGCCTGCCCGCGCACCGCGCCGACGTCGCGGCCGCCACTGCGGCCGCGGGTGCGGCGGCCGGTCACGGGCCGTGCGGTTCCGCGCCCGCCGAGGCCGGTTGCGGCTCGGCCTGCGGCGGCTGCTCGGGCCACGCGGACACCGCCGAGGCCGCCGCCGAGGCCGCACCCGCCGCGCCCTCGCAGGCGGAGCCCGGCGCGGTGCGCCCGGACCTGGTCGCGGTGCGCCGCCGCGGCGCCGGAACGGACCTCGCGCCCAATGCCTGACCGGCACCCCCCGCTGACCGCCGGCGAGCTGCTCGCGCTGGACCGGCAGCACGTCTGGCACCCGTACGGGCCGATGCCGGGGCGCCAGGAGCCGCTCGTCGTCTCCTCCGCCTCGGGCGTCCGGCTGCGCCTGGCGCAGCCGGCACACGGCCGCGACGAGCTGGTCGACGGCATGTCCTCCTGGTGGTCGGCCATCCACGGCTACAACCACCCGGTGCTGAACGAGGCGGCGGCCGACCAGCTCGGCCGCATGTCGCACGTGATGTTCGGCGGGCTCACCCACGAGCCCGCCGTCCGGCTGGCCGCGAAGCTCGTCGAGATCACCCCGGAGGGCCTGGAGCACGTCTTCCTCGCCGACTCGGGCTCCGTCGCGGTCGAGGTCGCGGCCAAGATGTGCCTGCAGTACTGGCGCTCCCTGGGCCGCGCCGGCAAGACCAGGCTGATGACCTGGCGCGGCGGCTACCACGGCGACACGTGGACGCCGATGGCCGTCTGCGATCCCGTGGGCGGCATGCACGGGCTGTGGTCCGGCGTGCTGCCGCAGCAGGTCTTCGCGGACGTCCCGCCGCCCGGGTTCGACGCCCCCGTCGACCCGGCATACGCGGCGCACCTGCGCACGCTGATCGCGGCGCACGCCGGCGAGCTGGCCGCCGTCATCGTCGAACCGGTGGTCCAGGGTGCGGGCGGCATGCGCTTCCACAGCCCCGGCTACCTGCGCGTCCTGCGCGAGCTGTGCGACGAGTACGACGTCCTGCTCGTCCTGGACGAGATCGCGACGGGCTTCGGGCGCACCGGTGCCCTGTTCGCCGCGGACCATGCGGGCATCACCCCCGACGTGATGTGCCTGGGCAAGTCCCTGACCGGCGGCTACCTCACGCTCGCGGCCACGCTGTGCACGGAGCGGGTGGCATCCGGGATCTCCCGGGGCGAGGTGCCGGTCCTGGCCCACGGGCCGACGTTCATGGGCAACCCGCTGGCCGCCTCGGTGGCGCTGGCCTCGATCGAGCTGCTCCTCGGCCAGGACTGGCAGCGGGAGGTCAAGCGGATCGAGGCCGGGCTCCTGGAGGGGCTGGCCCCGGCCCGGGCGCTGCCCGGCGTCCTCGACGTACGGGTTCTGGGGGCGATCGGCGTGGTCCGGCTGGACCACGAGGTGGACATGGCGGCCGCGACGGCTGCCGCGGTGCGGGAGGGCGTCTGGCTGCGGCCGTTCCGCGACCTCGTGTACACGATGCCGCCGTTCGTGACGGGCGACGAGGACGTGGCGCGGATCTGCCGCGCCGTGTGCGCTGCGGCCGGGGAGGGCTGAGATGGGCGTGATCGTGGTGTCCGGGACGGGTACGGAGATCGGCAAGACGGTCGTGACGGCGGCGGTCGCCGCCGCGGCCGTCGCCGAGGGCCGTTCCGTCGCCGTCCTGAAGCCCGCCCAGACCGGCCTGGAGCCGGGAGTTCCGGGGGACGCGGCCGAGGCGGCGCGGCTGGCCGGCCCGCACGTGACGGCCGTCGAGCTGGCCCGCTACCCGGAGCCGCTCGCCCCCGACACCGCGGCCCGGCGGGCCGGTATGGCAGCCGTGACGCCCGAGGAGGTCGCGGAGGCCGCGGGCAAGCTCGCCGCCGCGCACGACCTGGTGCTGGTGGAGGGTGCGGGCGGGCTGCTGGTCCGCTTCGACCCGGCGGGCCGCACCCTCGCCGACGCGGCGGCGCTCCTCGGGGCTCCGGTGCTGGTCGTCGCGCCCGCTTCGCTGGGCACCCTGAACGCCACGACGCTGACCGCGGAGGCGCTGCGGTCCCGCGGGCTGTCCGCCCTCGGTGTCGTGGTGGGAAGTTGGCCCGCCGCCCCCGACCTGGCCTGCCGCTGCAACCTGGCCGACCTGCCGTCCTCCTCGGGGCTGCCGCTGCTCGGCGCGGTCCCGGAGCGGTCCGGGGCGCTGGCTCCGGCGGAGTTCCGTGCGGCGGCGCCCGCCTGGCTCGCGCCGGCGCTGTCGGGCACCTGGTCCGCGGAGGACTTCCAGGCCGCCTGGGCGCCCGGCCCCGCGGCCGCCGGAGGAGCGGCCACGGCCTGAGGCGGTGGCGGCCGCCCGTTCCGGCCGCCCCCGCGCGCGGGCTCCCGTATACGGGCGGCCACGCCACTTTGCCGATCCTTTACCATGGTGGGCAGAGCCGCGGCCCTGGGTGCCCGCCCGGTCCGGCGGCTCGGACGAACCGCCGCCCGGGCGGTTCCGACCCGCCCTCCCGACGAAAGGTGTGAGCGTCCGCCCATGGGCGAGCCCCCCAGTAGCCGACATCGCGCGCTGCCCCTCCTCCTGGCCGATCATGGAACGGAGGTGACGGACCGATGACCGAAGTACTCCTGCTCGTCGTGGCGCTGCTGCTCTGCCTTGCCTGCGGGGTGTTCGTGGCGGCCGAGTTCTCCCTGACCACCGTCGAGCGCAGCGAACTCGAACGGGCCGTCGAGCGCGGCGAGCGCGGGGCCGACAGCGCCCTGTCCGCCGTCCGCAGCCTGACCTTCCAGCTCTCCGGAGCGCAGCTCGGCATCACCGTGACCGGCCTGATCATCGGCATGATCTCCGAGCCGTCCATCGCCGCCCTGCTCAAGGGCCCCTTCGAGGCGATGGGCCTGCCGCCCGGCGCCGCCTCCTCCACCGCACTCGTCCTCGGCACGGCCCTCTCGACCGTCGTGCTGATGGTGGTCGGCGAGCTGGTGCCGAAGAACTGGGCGATCTCCTCCCCCCTGGCCGTGGCCAAGCGCGTGGCGACGATGCAGCGCGTCTTCAGCCGGATCTTCCGGCCGTTCATCAGCCACCTGAACACCACCGCGAACCACATGGTGCACCGGCTCGGCATGGAGCCGGCCGAGGAGCTGGCCTCCGCCCGCACCCCGCAGGAGCTGGTGGCACTCGCCCGGCACTCGGCGAAGGAGGGCGCGCTGGAGCGCGACACCGCCGAGCTGTTCGTGCGGACCCTCAACCTGGCCGACCTGACCGCGGAGAACGTGATGACCCCGCGCGTGCAGGTCACGGCCCTGGACGTGCAGACCACCGCCGAGGACGTCGCCAACGCGACGCTGGCGACCGGGCTGTCGCGCTTCCCGGTCTACCGAGGCAGCCTCGACTCCGTGGTGGGCACCGTCCACATCAAGGACGTCCTCGCCCTCCCGGCCGAGGAGCGCCACCGCCATCCCGTCTCGCAGCTGCTGCGCGCCCCCCTCTTCGTACCGGAGTCCCTGACCGTGGACCGGCTGCTCGACCGGCTGTCCGGGAAGCAGACGATGGCCGTCGTCATCGACGAGTACGGCGGCACGGCCGGGGTGGCCACCCTGGAGGACATCGTCGAGGAGGTCGTCGGCGAGGTCCGCGACGAGCACGACCCGCACGAGACCCCCGACCTGGCCCCGGCCGGGCGGGACGGCGCCGGGCGCGAGATGTACTCCGCGGACGGCTCCGCCCGCACCGACCAGCTGCGGCGGATCGGGCTGCGCGTGCCCGACGGCCCGTACGAGACGCTGGCCGGGCTGATGGCGACCGGCCTCGGCCGGATCCCCACCGTCGGCGACAGCCTGGACCTGGACGGCTGGCGGCTCGACGTGGTCGACGCGAGCGGGCGCAGGGCCGCACGGGTCCTGCTGCACGCACCGGACGGCTCCCGCGACGCCGCGGCCGACGAGGGCGGGGAGACCGCACGATGACCCTGCTGCAACTCCTGATCGGCCTCGCGACCCTCGTCGTGAACGCCTTCTTCGTCGGCGCCGAGTTCGCCCTCATCTCGGTCCGGCGCAGCCAGATCGAGCCGCACGCCGAGCAGGGCGACCGGCGGGCCCGGTCCGTCCTGTGGGGCCTGGAGCACGTGTCGGCGCTGATGGCCGCGGCCCAGCTGGGCATCACGCTGTGCACCCTGGTGCTCGGCGCGGTTGCCGAACCCGCCATCGCGCACCTGCTGGAGCCGGTCTTCGAGCTCGTCGGCGTGCCCTCGGGGCTGGTCCACGCGATCTCGTTCGTGATCGCGCTCTCCCTGGCGACGTACCTGCACATGCTCTTCGGCGAGATGCTCCCGAAGAACGTGGCGCTGTCGGAGCCGGTGCGGACGGCCCTGCTCCTGGGGCCGCCCCTGGTGGCGCTGACCCGGGCGCTCCGCCCGGTGATCTTCGCGATCAACGCCTTCGCGAACGTGCTGCTGCGCCTGCTGCGGGTCGACGCCAAGAACGAGGTGTCGGCGACGTTCTCCGACGACGAGCTGGCGCAGATCGTCAAGGACTCCAGCGAGGCCGGACTGATCGACGACCGGGCGAGCGAGCGCCTGCACGACGCCCTGGAGCTCGGCCGCCGGCCCGTCCGGGACGTCGTCCTGCCGTCGGACCGGGTCGTCGCCGCCAAGCTGGGGATCACCCCGGCGGGCCTGGAGGGGCTGTCGGCCTCCTCGGGCTACTCCCGCTTCCCGGTGGTCGACGCGCAGGCCCGGATCCTGGGCTACCTGCACGTCAAGGACGCGCTGGACGCGGACGGGCCGGAGCGGGACCAGCCGTTCCCGGTGGCGGCGCTGCGCGCCATCGCCCAGGTCCGGGCGGACAGCCCGCTGGACGACGTCCTCACCGCGATGCGGCGCAGCCGCACGCACCTGGCCGCCGTCCTCGGCGCGGACGGGGCGATGACCGGCCTGGTGACGATGGAGGACGTCCTGCGCGAGCTGTTCGGCCGCCCCGCCTCCGCCTGACCTGGCCCCGGGGTGCCCGGCACCCCGGGGCTACCGCGCGGTAGGCTCGCAGCGCCATGGGGATCAATGCGTCTTACACCAGCTTCGTCGCGGTCGGCGACTCCTTCACCGAGGGCATGTCCGACCTGCGCCCGGACGGCTCCTACCGGGGATGGGCGGACCTGCTGGCCGCCCGGCTCGCGGCGCGCGAACCGGGCTTCCGGTACGCGAACCTCGCGGTCCGCGGGAAGCTGATCGGCCAGATCGCCGCCGAGCAGGCCCCTGCCGCGGCGGCGATGCGGGCGGACGTGGTGACCCTCGTCGGCGGGCTCAACGACGCCCTGCGGCCCAAGGTCGACATGGGCCGGGTCCGCGGCCACCTGGAGGAGGCCGTCGGCATCCTGGCGCCCTCGTGCCGGACACTCGTGCTGATGCGCTCCCCCGGCCGGAACGGCCCGGTCATGGAGCGGTTCCGCCCGCGGATGGAACAGCTCTTCGGCATCGTCGAGGAGCTCGCCGCCCGGCACGGCGCCGTCGTCGTCGACCTGTACGGCGCGGAGGTCCTCGGCGATCCGCGCCTGTGGGACGTCGACCGGCTGCACCTGACCGCGGAGGGGCACCGCAGGGTCGCCGAAGCGGTGTGGCAGTCCCTGGGGCTGCCCGCCGAGGAGGACTGGCGGGCGGGCCTGCCGCCCGCGGTGGCGCCGGGCTGGGCGGCCCGGCGCTCGCAGGACCTGAGCTTCGCCCGGCAGCACCTGCTGCCGTGGATCGGCCGCCGGCTGACGGGCCGCTCCTCCGGGGACGGCCTGCCCGCGAAGCGCCCGGAGCTGGTCCCGTACGAGCCGGCCGCCGCCGAGCGGGCCTCGTAGCAAGGCACAAACCGGGACGGCGTCCCGACCTGCGTAAACGCACAGCACCTCCCCAAGTAGAATCCCTTTACGTGACAGCCAAGCCCCGCATCCCCAATGTCCTGGCCGGCCGCTACGCTTCCCCGGAGCTCGCCGTCCTGTGGTCCCCCGAGTACAAGGTCACGCTGGAGCGGCGGCTGTGGCTCGCCGTGCTGCGCGCCCAGAAGGACCTCGGCATCGACGTCCCCGACGCCGCCCTCGCCGACTACGAGCGCGTCCTGGAGGACGTCGACCTCGCTTCGATCGCCGAGCGCGAGAAGGTCACCCGCCACGACGTGAAGGCCCGCATCGAGGAGTTCAACGCCCTCGCCGGCCACGAGCACGTCCACAAGGGCATGACCTCCCGCGACCTCACCGAGAACGTCGAGCAGCTCCAGATCCGGCTCTCCCTCGAACTGGCCCGCAACCGCACGGTCGCCGTCCTCGCCCGCCTGGGCAGGCTGGCCGGCGAGCACGCCGAGCTGGTCATGGCCGGCCGCTCCCACAACGTCGCCGCCCAGGCGACCACCCTGGGCAAGCGCTTCGCCACCGCGGCCGACGAGCTGCTGGTCGCGTTCGACCGCTTGGAGGACCTGATCGGCCGCTACCCGCTGCGCGGGATCAAGGGCCCGGTCGGCACCGCGCAGGACATGCTCGACCTCCTCGGCGGCGACGCGGCGAAGCTCGCCGACCTGGAGCAGCGGATCGCCGCCCACCTCGGCTTCGCCCAGGCCTTCACCTCGGTCGGCCAGGTCTACCCCCGTTCCCTCGACTACGACGTGGTCACCGCGCTCGTGCAGCTGGCCGCGGCGCCGTCCTCGATCGCGAAGACGATCCGGCTGATGGCCGGCCACGAGCTCGTCACCGAGGGCTTCAAGCCGGGCCAGGTCGGCTCCTCGGCCATGCCGCACAAGATGAACACCCGCTCCTGCGAGCGTGTCAACGGCCTGATGGTCATCCTGCGCGGCTACGCCTCGATGACGGGCGAGCTCGCCGGCGACCAGTGGAACGAGGGCGACGTCTCCTGCTCCGTCGTCCGCCGCGTCGCGCTCCCCGACGCGTTCTTCGCCTTCGACGGCCTGCTGGAGACCTTCCTGACGGTCCTCGACGAGTTCGGCGCCTTCCCCGCCGTGGTCGCCCGCGAGCTGGACCGCTACCTGCCGTTCCTCGCAACCACCAAGGTCCTGATGGGTGCGGTGCGCGCGGGTGTCGGCCGCGAGGCCGCCCACGAGGTCATCAAGGAGCACGCGGTGGCCTCCGCACTCGCCATGCGCGAGCAGGGCGCCGAGCGCAACGAGCTGCTGGACAAGCTGGCCGCCGACGACCGGATGCCGCTGGACCGGGCCCAGCTCGACGCCCTGATGGCCGACAAGCTGTCCTTCACCGGAGCCGCCGGCGACCAGGTCGCGACGATCGTCGCCCGCGTCGAGGAGATCGCCAAGCAGTACCCGGAGGCCGCCGGGTACACCCCGGGGTCGATCCTCTGACCCCCGAGGAGCTCCGGGCCGCCCGCGACCGCGTCGTCCCCGACGTGGTCGCGGGCGGTCTGCGCGTACTGTTCTGCGGCATCAACCCCGGTCTCCTCTCCGCCGCGACGGGCCACCACTTCGCCCGCCCCGGCAACCGCTTCTGGCCGGTCCTGCACCTGTCCGGCTTCACCCCGCGCCGCCTGGCCCCGGCGGAGCAGGAGGAGCTGCCGGCCTACCGGCTCGGCATCACGAACGTCGTCGCCCGGGCCACGGCCCGCGCCGACGAGCTGACCGCGCAGGAACTCGTCGAGGGCGGCCGGATCCTGACCGCCAAGGTCGAGCGGCTGCGCCCGCAGTGGCTGGCCGTCGTCGGCGTCACCGCCTACCGCACCGCCTTCGGCGAGCGGAGGGCCGCCATCGGCCCGCAGGAGCGGACCATCGGGCGCACCCGGATCTGGGCCCTGCCGAACCCGAGCGGACTCAACGCCCACTGGACGGCGGAGAGCATGGCCGAGGAGTTCGCCCGCCTCCGTGCCGCCGCCGAATCCCCCGCACCCGACGACGGCGCCTGACCGGGAGCCGGCCCCGCCCGCCGTCCAGCGCCCGCCGGCCGTACGTGTACAGGCGGCGGGGGCTACGGCGGGTCGATCTCGGTGACCACCGCCATGATCTGCGGCGAGTGGTCGGCCCCCCAATGGGCCGCGTACACGGCGACCCACAGGTTCCCGGCCCGCCACAGGTGCAGGTGGTCGGCGGTGCCGATCATCTCCCGCCAGGGCTCCGCGGTCTCCCCGCCCCCTTCCTCCAGCCGAAGCCCGGTCAGGCCGAACATGTCGGAGGCACCCCACCGGTCCTCCAGCCGCCGGACCAGCGACCCGTACTCCGCGGCCAGTTGGTCCTCGTGCACCGCGCGGTCGGCCGCGTCCTCGTCCCCGTACCAGCGGCTCGGGCCGAGCTCGGCCAGGTGGTAGCCGGGACCGCTGGTCACGGCCCCGGACCGCACCCTGGTCTCCGGAAACCCCTGGGCGCGGAGCCGGTCGATGGTCTCGAGATGCTCTGCCGTGGTCATGCCGTCAGTATCCGAGCCGCCACTGACAACTGGCGTGTCGTCACGCCCCGTCAGGCGTCGCGGCGGTGGATCGCCAGCCAGCCTGCCGCCAGCGCGGCGAGCGCCCAGAGCGCACATACCCCCAGTCCGGTCCACGGGCCGAGCGACCCGTGTTCCACGCTTCGCAGCACCATCTGCCCGGCCCGGTCCGGCAGGTACTGCGCCGGTCCGCCCACGAGCCCGCCCACGACGAACGAGACCACGAGGATCAGCGGTATGAGCAGGCCCAGGACGAGGGTCCCGCTGCGCAGGACCGCCGTGAGGCCGGCCGCGAACAGCGCCATCAGCATCAGGTACAGGCCGCTGCCGACGATGGCCCGGCCGGTGCCGGACGTGCCCCAGCCCGTGGACGCACCGCCGAGCGCCTGCCCGGCCGCGAAGGAGGCGAGCCCCGCGGCCAGGCCGACGACAAAGGCCGCGGCGGCGAGCACTGCCACTTTGGAGAGGTAGAACCGGGTGCGGTTGGGCACGGAAGCGAGGGAGACGCGCAGTCCGCCGTTGTGGAACTCGGCGGCGAAGGCGCTCGCGCCGAAGGCCACGGCCGCGATCTGGCCGAAGTTGATGCCGAAGAAGGCAGCGAACAGAGGGTCCTCGCCGAGGCTGCCGTCGTCCACGGTGCCAGCGGCTGCCGACAACGCCTGAATGCCGGCAGTGGCGACGAATATCGACGTCAGGGCACCGACGGTGCCCCGGAGCGACCGCATCTTTATCCATTC
>NZ_RPSE01000011.1:0-50194 GCF_003949955.1 Streptomyces sp. WAC05292 | reverse complement strand
GCGGGGGCACCGGGTCCGGTTCGGGGAACGGCGCGGGCTCCGGCGGCTCCGGCCGCGGCACGGGCTCCGGATCGGGGAACGGCCCGGGACCCGGCCCCGGCGTGGGCGGCGGCACCGGAGTCGGCTCCGGGACGGGCGGCTGCGTCTGCTCGGCAGGGACGTGGATCGACATACGGCCCGCCTTCCCCCGATTCACGAGCCCACGCCTGCGGACACGGTCCTCCGGCGCGACGGCGCCGCCCGAGGCGCCGACCGCCTCAGCCGGCCGCCTCAGCCGGCCGCCACGGCGTGGGGGCTGCGCTGCTGGTCACTGCCCGGCACGGGCGCGGAGGGATCCCCGCCCAGCTCGACGATCCGGTTGTCGGCGTCGACGTGCACGACGCGCGGCCGCATCGCCCGCGCCTCGGCGTCGTCGACCTGGGCGTAGCTGATCAGGATGACGAGATCGCCGGGATGCACGAGATGCGCGGCGGCCCCGTTGATCCCGATCACCCCGGACCCGCGCTCCCCCTCGATGACGTAGGTCTCCAGCCGGGCACCGTTGGTGATGTCGACGATGTGCACGAGCTCCCCGGGGAGCAGATCGGCGGCGTCCAGCAGATCGGCATCGATGGTCACGGACCCGACATAGTGCAGGTCGGCCTGCGTGACGGTGGCGCGGTGGATCTTGGACTTGATCATGGTGCGCAGCAATTTGAGCTCCTAGAAGACGGCTCCCTGCCAGCTTTCTGCAGGTCAAGGGCGTTCTGCACTCTACACCGGGAGGCGTCAGGTCGGAGATCTAAAGGAAAATCCACCCCCTCGGACGAGAAGGCTTCTGGCCTGCACTGCCGTGGGCATCAGGCCGTCGTGACGCTGCCGGACCGGGCTTCGCGTCGGCCAGACTCTCCGGAACGTGGGGGACTGATGCTGACCAGATGCTGACTTACCTGACGGCACGTCACTCAGACGTGCCGATCCCCCAGCGGCCGACCGCCAAGGCCTGCAGGACCGGTCCCTGTGCCTGCCTCCCCCTCAACCCGTACGAACGCCCCTGGCGTCTTCGCCGCCGGCGACGTCGTCGACCACACCCACGCCAAAGCCATCACCGCAGCCGGTTCGAGCTGCGCAGCGGCCCTGGACGCCGAGCGCTGCCTCGACGCCATGAGCGACAGCAGCACGGACGCCGGCATGGCGCAGGTCAACGCCTGACTGGCTGGCCCCCGTACCAAGGTGGGGCCGACGCCGACGATGTGCGCGCTTACGCCCTTCATGCGCCCCTGCTCCCCCACGTAACTTGCGACACCGGCCTGTACCACCCGTACGAACGTAGGGGGAAGCAGCTTGAAGCGAGCAGACGTGCTGAGGGATCTCGCGCAGCCGTGGAACGTGGCCGTTCACTCGACATCGGACCTCGCGGGCAGCGTTGCCAAGGCTGCGACCGCGGACGACAAGGCCAAGCGGGAGAAGAACCAGGCCCCTCTGCGCCGCAAACCAGAGCTTCGGCCGCTGCCCGTGAAGTCACTCGGTCTGTCGCTCCAACTGACTCCATGGGACGTACTCCACGCCCTGGGCCGGGCCAACGTCCTCGCCCGCCAAGGCGCAGGGCGAGGACTTGCCGAGCACTGGGCCAGCCTGAAGTACTGCCAGGCCCTCACCGGCAACGACGGGCGCTACATGGCACTGTCCAGCGAGGGCCGTAACCCCAGGCGCCACTACGCGGCCACACAGTCGGGCGAGCTCGGCATCGGTCTCGCCCTGGCCCTCGCCCGGCGCGTACTCGCCGCTCAGTACCCGGACCACTCGGTCTCGGTCATCGACGCCGAGATAGCCATGCGTGCCGGCTGGGAGCTGACCGGCAGGGAAGCCGGACGCAGCAGTGCCCCGCGCCGGCCGGGCTTCTTCCTGGAGGTGTGGAAGCCGGGCGAGCCGTCCCGGGTCATCCCGGTCACCTGCAAGGGCACGCACGGAAACGCCGCCCAGGTCCACAAGCAGCTGGCCACCGCCTCCGCCGACGTGGAAGGCATCCACATCGGCGCGTACAACGAGACACCGGCCTTCGTCTTCGGCACCACGCTCCCCAAGAAGAGCGAGAGCATCACGCTCTACCTGCTCCACGCCCCAGGCGACGGCACCCTGGCAGATGCGAAGGACCTCTATCTCGACCCTCCCGTCGAGGACCGCAGCATCCGGCCCGGCATCGACGCCCCGACCAATCCGAACGAGGAACCACCGGTCGGCTACCACGTGCGTCCCGAGGAGTGCGGCTGGTTCGGCCGAGTCCTCGCCCAGGCGGATGCCGCCGGCCTGATGGCCTTCACCGGAGGTGGCGAACCCACCGCCCGGTAACCTCACCAAGCGCCAGGGCAAAGGCCACTTCGAGACGTTCACCCACGCCGGCACCGGCATCGTCCAAGACGTCACCCACACCATCCACGGCAGGACGTTCGTGGGCACCGATCACGTCTTCCGCCTCAACGGCGTCCGGGTGGAGGCCTTCTCCGGCCTGGCGGAGAACCTCTTCGGCCACCTCCGGGACGGCAGGGTCGACCAGTACCGCCACGAGACCAACGCCCTCCGCGACTCCTGGCCCACCGACCCCTGGGACGCCAAGTGGCGCGGCCCCGTCTCCATCCACCCCGACGGCACCGTCATGGCCCTGCGCCGCCTCCGCCTCCGCTGATCACCACTGCTGTCAGGCCTTCGGGGAGCCGGACGGCTCCCCGAAGCCTTCGAACGGCTAACGCGTGGATACACGGGCCAACGGGCGCCCTGCCGGGCGCCAACAGCTCTGCGAGCGAAGAGGGCCAAACGTGGATGGCTTCCGGCCATTATTGTCCGGACGCAGTGAGACACAGCCGGACGCAGGCGGACACAGCCGGACGCAGTGAGACGGCTTCTGCGGCGTTCCGCCTGGCCGGTCTGCGTCTGCCTCTCGTTTTGACGGGAGCGTGCTACGCAACACTTCACGTCATGCCGAGCTTTCAGCAGAGGAAAGCCGTGGGGGACGCCCACGAGCAGCGCATCGCCCAGGAACTGACCGCGCGCGGATGGGCGGTCAACCCGTGGGGGCAAGGAGTCCTCACCCAGCCCGTTCAAGCCGCACTCCGACAGACCGACAGCTCTCTTCGGTGGACGCCCGACCTCCTTGCCGCTAAAGAGGGCCGCGTCGCATTGATCGACTGCAAGAGCAGCATGACCAGTCGGGCGACGCACCGCCACGCGATCGAGAGCGCCGCGGTCGACGCGCACCTCCAGCTCGTCGCGTGGACCAGGCTGCCCCTCTACTACGTGTTCGACAACCTCGACGTCCTCACCCCGTACGACGCCCTCACCGCAGGACAGACCGGCCCCCGCTCGGTCCGAACAGGCTCGGGCGCGCCGTACCTGCTCGTACCTACGACGCTCTGCCGCCCCTTCGACACCGCGTTCGGCCCGCGAAGGAATCCGTCCGTCGCAAGCGACGCCGCCTGAGCCCAGCGCCGCGCCAGACACGCTGCTCGGTACGGCGCTCATACCGAGCAGCGTTCGGCTTCGACCCCCGCCGGAGTCATGCAGCGGGACACCACCCGCTCTGTGAAAGCCCAGCGAGGCGTCGTTGGCCATCCCGATCGCCTTCAAAGGCAGCCGCAGCAACGCCGCCACATCTCACACCCAACTGGCGTCCGCCTCCGCGGGCAGTTGCTGTTCGGCGTCGAGAATCCCCCACACCCCAAGGAGACGCCCCCGGCGCTCACGAGTTGCTCGGCAGTGCGACACCAGGCTCCGCTCGACTGACGAATTCACACGCCGGCACGGCTTCCCCCAGACGCCGATGGGGTCCGGCCGACCGACCACGACGACCAGGCCGCGGGTGGCAAGCTTGCCCAGGTAAGCCTCGTCCCTGCTGTCTGGTCACCTTCTAGGACAACATCGACGACGCCACTTGGAGGTTCCCTCAGGTCGGACCCAAAGTCGAACCTGAGGCGATAGATTTGAGGTGCTTGATCAACACCGTGCCACGGTCGCCGGTGACGCTGACGAAGAGCGAAGGGAACGTGGGCCGAGTGCACCAAGTGGCTGCCGAGGAAGCCCTGGCGGAGCTGGCCGCCGCTTCCGCAAACTTCGGCTTTCTGCTGCCGCTGGAGCCCCTCCTACTGCTGTACGGCGCGGGTGCTGAGGCCGTCGCGCACGACCGCCCGAAACGGTCCCTCGCCCATGCCCGGCAGTTCGCCGAGGTGCTGACTGCGGAGTCCGCCCGGCTGCTCGGCTCGGATTCCGCAGTCGGCCCGGTGCACCACGTGCTGGCCGAACTACGACGCTCCGGCGACCCCGCCCCGGACAGCGAGGCCGGAGCAGATGACCGGTCCCGTGCCCAGCGCTTCGTACGCCACTGCTTCGAGCTGGGCGTCTGGTACTTCCGACTACGGACCGGAGTGCGTGACGCGCTGTCCTTCGTCCCGCCTGCCGAGTGGGACGACATGCCGGCGAGCTCACCGCGCCGACACGTGGCCATATGCGAGCCGGTGACCGACCGGGGCACCTGGGTCGCCCTGCTCGAGGAGTACGTCCCCGTGCTGCGGCGAACCTTCGACCGGCGTACGCCCGTCGGGACGTCCACCAGCGCGTCCCTGAAGGCGCGTTCGGCCCTCCTGGAGGCAGAGTGGCGCGTCGTGGAGCTGCTGACCGAGGCGGGATGGACCGTACGGGATGATTCGGACCCGCTGGACGAGCTACCAGTGCGCGGGGTCGCGATGAGGGGCACGGCGCAACCGGACTGGGCGGCGGGACCGGACTACGTGCTCCGCGTCGACGGCCAGCCAGTAGGCACCGTCAAGGTGTGGCACCCCCGCGAGGACCTGCGCGCGGCGATCGCATGGACCCGTGAGGCCGGCACTCCGTCGACGGCGTTTGCAGAGCAGCGGATGCCCTACACATACGCCACCGACGGCGTCCGGGTGCTGTTCCGGAATGGGGACGACCCCGAGCCGCGCCCCCGGGAGGTCTTCACCTTCCACCAGCCGGATACCGTCGCCCGCTGGCTGCGCGAAGCCGCGACCGACCCCCAGGCGCCAACATTCCAGGGCCGCGTGCGCCACCGTCTTCCGGACCTCGGTGATGACGGCTACCCCCGGGACTCCCTCGGGCCGGTGCAGTACGAGGCGGTGCGGGCGTTCGAGAGCTCGCTGCGCCGGGGCGAGCGCCGGGCCATGGCCCAGATCGCTGTTGGGGGTGGCCGGACGGTTACGGCCGTCGCCGCAGCCCACCGTCTGCTGCGGCACGCCCGAGCCCGCCGGATCCTCTTCCTGGTCGACCGGCTGGAGCTCGAGAACCAGGCGCTGGCGACCTTCGCGGCCTACTCTGGCCCCGGCGACGACGGCCGGAAGTTCACCGAGTCGTACCGGGTGGAGCGGTTGGGCCCGGACGCCGTGCCACCCCACGGAGTCGTCGTTAGCACCGTGCCGCGGCTCCACAACGCCCTGTGCGGAGACAATCCGGCGTCTGGAGTCCGCTACCGGCCCGATCTGCCCCCCGAGTCCTTCGACCTCGTCATCGCCGACAACTGCCACCGGTCAGTCTCCCCCCGATGGCGTGCGCTATTCGACTACTTCGACGCCCCGGTGCTCGGCCTGACGGCCACCCCGACGGACCGGTCTCTGGAAGTCTTCCAGGGCAATCTCATCAGCTCCTACACCTTCGAGGACGCCGTCGCCGACGGCCGGGCCGTGGACGTCACCATCTACCGTGTCGGCAGCCTCCGCACGCGACCAGAGCGGGCGGCCGAAATACTGGAGGAGGAGTTCGACCCCGACGTGGAGGGCCCCCTCGGGCACGGTCGCTCCGGGGTGAGCGGCAAGGCGCTACACGCCGCGCTGACGGCGTTCAAGGAGGGGCTGCCGTCGATGTTCCCCGAGCGGGCGAGGCCCGGTACCGGGGACGTGTCGCTGCCCAAGACCGTCGTCTACGCGGCCGACGACCGGCATGCGGACGAGGTGGTCGACGCGGTGCGCGCGGTCTTCGGGCAGGGGCCTGGCTTCTGCCAGAAGGTGACGCTCAAAGGCGGATCGTCGTACCGGCTGCTCTCGCAGTTCCGTAACACCGTCGAACCGCGAGTCATCGTCGTGGTGGACCTGCTTACCGGGACGGACATCGCCCCTGTCGAATGTCTGCTGTTCCTGCGGGACGTCAAGTCCTCATATCGCTACTTCCAGATGCTCGCGGTCGGGACGCGCCCCATCGCCTCGGCGGCACTGAGGGCGGTCACCCCCGGCGCGTCGGCCAAGACCCGGTGCGTGGTCGTGGATCCGGTCGGCGTCGCACGACACCATTCCAGTCGGCCTTCCACGACGCGGAAGCGGGGGCGGGGTCGGGGGAAGGACGCGGACGAGGCCCCGAACCCGGCCGCCCTCGCAACAGTCGACGACGCCGAGGTCATGGAGCGCTGGCAGTCCTTCCTGCGGGCGGGCAATGCCGCGGCGCGGGATCTAATCACCGTCACAGGGGGCCTGTCCGAGGAAGATTTCCGCAGGCTTCGCTCGTGGGCCGAGTCTCTGGCACGGCCGCCCCACGGCCTGACGGCGGAGCGGATCTGGAGCGCCTACGAACGCGTCGGTGTCGCTGTGCCGGATCCCCGTCGGCCGCGGGCACCGAAGGGGCCTGCGGACCTCCTTGCCCTCGTCCGGTACGAAGCGGGCCTGGAGCCGCGCCCGCGCCCCTACCGCGACCAGGTCTTCGACCGGCTCGACGCATGGATCGACCGCCAAAAGCGCCGGGGACGGTCCTTCGACTCCGACCAGGTCTGGTGGATGGAACACATCGCGGACGGCACGGCGGCCGGCGGACACTTCGCCGCTGCGTCTCTCGACGCCGTTCCCTTCACCGTCAGGGGCGGCACGTCGGGTTTCCTGCGCGCCTTCGGGGAGCACGGGGAGCAGGGTGCGGTCCGCCTGCTGGACGAGTTGCGGAGCGTGCTGGCGTGAGGACGGGACTGCCGCCCGGCTGGACCGAGGTTCCGCTGGGCGAACTGTTGCGCGAGCCCTTGGCGGCGGGCCGGTCCGGTCAGGCCGTCCCGGGAGGGGTGCCCGTCCTCCGCCTGCCCGCGCTCCGGTCGGCGACGGCCGACCTCACCGAGTCCCGGGAAGGCCCGTGTGCCTCGGCAGCGGAAGCGGAAGCGGCCGGCCATCTGATCCGGCCGGGCGACATCCTGATGAGCCGCAACGACGGGCCGGGGGCGCGGATCGGGCGGGCCGCCCTCGTCGGCGAGACCACCGGGCCCACGACGTACCCCGCCACCATGGTCCGGGTGAGGGTCGACGAGCGGCTGATCGACCCCGAGTACCTGGTGTTGGCATGGGACTCCCGCGTCGTACGGCGCCAGATCGAGTCGTCCGTACGTCAGGGTGCCGGCCTGGGGCACATCGCGGCACGGGATCTGGAACGGGTTCGGCTGCCGCTGCCCCCACGATCCGAGCAGGAGCGGATCAAGACCTCTCTCGCCTTCTGGCTCGTCCGGGTCGACGAGGAGGAAGCCGCCGTCCGCGACACCCTGCGACAGGTGGAAGACCTCCGCACCCTCGTCATCGACCAGGGACTCCTCGGCCACACCACGACCGGGCCGCACGCGGGCCCGGAGCCCTCCGCGGCCACGCACCGCGCTCCCCTGCCCGCCATCCCCCTGGGATGGCGCTGGGTCGCCCTCGGCGAGCTGGCCGAAGTCGTACGCGGGCCCGTGACGAACAGCCGGCATGCCGACGATCCGTACGGCGTCGAAGTGGGCTCCCTGCGCCCGGCCGAACTCCGGGGCGAGCGCTGGGCACACAAGCAGATGCCGACGGTGCGGCTGGACGCCCGTAGAGCGGAGGCGACCCGGTTGAGCCCTGGGGACGTCCTTTATGTGCTGAGTGGACAACCCGACAGCCTCGGCCTCGCCCGAGTATGGGAACAGGACTCCTCCCACCTCATGTACGTACCGAACCACCACGTGGCACGGGTCCGCATAACCGGGGACGCCCTGCACCCCCGGCTGCTCGCCCTGTACGCGAACGGTCCCGGACGAAGCTGGCTACGGGACGCCGCACGGAGCACAGCTGGCCTAGCCTCCCTGGGCCTCGACCAGCTGCGGCAGATGCCCATCCCCGTGCCTCCACTCGCCGAACAGGGCACGCTCCTCGCCTCCTTGGAGGCGTGGAACAGCGAACTCAACTCAGTTACGTCCTCGGCCGAGGAAGCCCTGGCGATGGCGTTTCGGCTGCGCGACGGCTGCCGGGAGCAGGCCCTCACGGGCAGCCTGCCCCACGGCGCGGCGCCGAGCAGCGAGAACGACGTACGACTCAAGGGAGCAGTGACCGTGCCGCCGACGACGCCCACCCGACGGTCTGTCAACCGACCTTCCGAGGTGGAGCGCCGGGCCGAGCACCTCTGGTCCTTCTTCCCGCCACTGAGCGACGATGGTCTAACAGCCCTGGAGTACGGCGAGCAGGTGACATACCTGCTCTTCCTCAAGGCGGCACAGGAGTTGCGGCACCGGCCCCTCAACCGCGTTGACGTCCTGGGGCGCGACGCCTGGGACGAGCTCGCGCTACACGAGGGCACGGACCTGATCCGGTACTACGGCGCCCTCCTGGCGGAGCTTGGCGAGCGCGGCGGCGTGATCGGCCGCATCTTCCACAAGGCCCAGAACCGGCTACGCCGCCCGATGCACCTCCAGAACCTGATCCAACAGATCGAGGAGGGGCTCTCGTGGTGGGACAAACGGCCGGAGTGGCGCGCGCCGGTCTTCGACGCGTTCCTCGCCCGGTGTGCTCAAGACCACCGGACCGCCGCAGGCCAGTACTTCACCCACCGGCAGCTGATCGACGTCATCGTCGCGTGCTGCCGTCCGACCGTCGAAGACACGATCGTGGACCCGGCCGCAGGCACCGGGGGATTTCTGGTGCGGTCCTTCGAGCACATCGCCCGACACCTCCCGCCGGGCGTCCCGCCCGCCCAGCGGGAACAGCTGTCCCACGGCGCGATCCGCGGGACGGAATTGGTGGACGCGACGGCGCGCCTCGCCAGCATGAACCTGTTCTTGCACGGCGTCGAGCGCCTCGACGGCAACCCGGCGGCCATCGAGGTGCGGGACTCCCTCACCGCGAGCCCCCGCCGCCAGGCCACCCTCGTCCTCGCCGATCCGCCGCTGGGGCAGCGACGCTGGGTGCCCCCGTCCACCGGCGCACCCGACCTCCATGGCCCTGAGGAGCTCGCCCTCGCCCGGCCGGACTTCTGGGCGGCCACCAGCCATCAGCAGCTCAACTTCATCCAGCACATCTACACCCTGCTGGAGATCGGCGGCCGGGCCGCCGTTGTCGTACCGGACGGCGTCCTCTTCATGAGGGGCGCCGGGGAACGGGTACGGAGACAGTTGCTGAAACAGTGCGACGTGCACACCCTGCTCCGCCTCCCCACCGGGTTCTCCGGAGGCTCCTCGGGGGTAAAGCTCAATGTCCTGTTCTTCGAAAAGGCCGCGGCCCGCCCCGACGGATCGCCAGCGACCCGCCACCTCTGGGTCTACGACGCGCGGACCGGAGACACGGCCGTCGCCGATTCCCCGGAAAGCTCAGGTCTCGACGCGTTCGTCGCTGCCTACCGGCCCGGGCACCCGCCCGACTCCCGGGTCGCGTCGCGGGCCTTCAAGCCCTACTCCGTCGACGCACTCCTCACCAGGCCCGACGTCAACCTCGACCTCGGCGCCGACCTGGGCGAGCAGGAGCCGGGGGACACTCCAGAGCCGCATCTGATCGCCCAGCAGATCTCCGGGCGGCTGGAGGATGCCTGGCGACGGTTCGCCAGGCTTGCGGAGGAGCTCACACCGCCGCGCGATGCCCGCACGTTCCGGTCCGGCTGAGGGGGATCCGATGCAGCTGCTGCAGCTGAGGCTGCCCGACTACCGCGGCCTGCGGGACTTCACCCTCGACCTGGAGAGGGCCGTCGACAAGGGGCAGGCCATTGCCGTGCTGATCGGTCCCAACGGAGGCGGGAAGTCTCGGATCCTACACGCGCTCGCGGAGCTCTTCGGGGCTCTCTACCGCTGCGCCCTCGGCCATTCGGGCCGTACGGACTTCGGATACGAGGTGCGCTACCGGCTCCGCAACACGACCGTCGAGATCGTGCAGCCGTCCGCCGAGGCAGATCCGGTCATGTGGGTGACGGACGTTACCGGGTCGCGCGACGAGACACCGCGTCACGACTGGCGCCGCCACCTTCCCGACCACGTCTTCGGGTATCAGGTGCACGGCCGGGTCCCGCGGGGCTCCGAGTTCGAGCGCCACGTGCACTTCGCCGAGGCGGAGCTGGCGACGTGGCGCGAGCAGTGGACCGAGTCCTGGTTTGCCTGGCAGGATCGGCCGGAGAACGAGGACGGGGTGTGGTCGGAGCAGCTGGAGCTGCCCATCACGTGCCCGCTGTACGCCCCGGGATTCCTGTGCACGCCCGACTGGCTCCCCCTGGTCCTGCTCTCCCTGGCCGCCCAGTGGGCGGACGTTTTCGGCGACTACCTCAAGGAGCAGGCCAGGGTGGACGGGGTGGTGTCCGCCACGCTGCACTTGCGCGCCCCCGCGTCGGTAGGGGAAGAGCTGTCAGCCTTGCCGTACTGGGGGTTGGGCGGGCCGCCGCGCGCACTGTTCGCGGAGGCGGCAGCATCAGGCCGTTTCGGACCGGTGCCGGAATCGGACCCGCTGTACAGCGCGGGTACCCCCGACGACGGGTTCGCCCTCGCCATGAGCAGCGCCGAGGACGTGCTCGCCTTCCGCAACCTCTTCGACAGCGACCTGTCGATGTTCGGGCTCCTGTCCACCCTTCAGATGGCCGGCTACCTCACGGTCGACGTGCGCGTCCGCAAGGCGGATGGCGCCCTCGTCCGGGCGGACCAGCTGAGCTCCGGAGAACAGCAGATCCTCACCGTCCTCGGTCTGCTGCGGCTGCAGCGAGGCCAGGAGTCGCTCTTCCTCCTCGACGAACCCGACGCACACTTCCACCCCGAGTGGAGCCGGCGCTGGTATTCGTCCGTCCAGAGCATGCTCGGCGACGGACAGCGCTCGCAGTTCATCGCCGCCACCCACGAGCCCCTCCTCGTCTCGAACATGCTGCGACAGCAGATCCGGGTGCTCGACAAGGACGCCGACGGACGGACCAAGGCGCTCGACCCGGACACCAATCCACGAGGCCAAGGAGCCGGTGGGCTGCTCACCTCGGACCTATTCCGCCTCCGGAGCCAACTCGACGAACACACCCAGGACCTGATCGACACCCAGTACCGCCTCATACCGGTGGCCGAGGACGATCCCGAGGCTCGCCAGGAACTCCAGGAGGTCACCGACCAGCTCGACGGACTGGGCTTCGCCACATGGCGCCGCGACAAGGTGCTCTCTTCCTTCCTGGCGGAACTGCACCGTCGGCGCGCGGAACTCGTCAAACGAGCCCGGAACGGGACTATGACGGGCGAGGAGCTCGAAGCGACCGCACGGATCCTCTTCGACGAGCGCTTCTCCCGGGGGGTCTGATCCCGGTGCGCCACGTGGACAACAGCGGACTCACCGCGCCGCAGAAGTGGGCGGACCGGGCCGCTAAGGAACTCGCGAAGCTCCATAAGGACGCGAAGGACGCGGACAAGCAGCTCTCCTTCCGCGAGATGTGGCGGGAGGACGCGATCCGCGACACGCTGATCGCCCTCATCGGGGAGAAGTGCTGGTACTGCGAGACCAGGTTCGTCCGCTCGCCTTACCACGTAGACCACTACCGGCCGAAGTCCGTCGTCGTGGGTGAGACGGAGCGCCGCGGGTACTGGTGGCTCGCTTACGACCCTGCCAACTACCGTCTCTCCTGCCACCACTGCAACAGCGGCGGTGCCCGCTACGGCAATCAAAGTGCCGGACCTGGCAAGGGAGCCCGCTTTCCCCTGCTTGGGCAACGCGCATCGGTGGGCGGGAGCCTGGATGGCGAGCTACCCGTCCTGCTCGATCCCGTGGTGGCCGAGGATGCCGAACTCATGGGATTCGACGGGCAGGGTCATGCTCGGCGGCGTCCCGAGCAGCCGTACTCCAAAGACGAAGTGGCACGAGACCTCTGCCGGGTAGACGAGACCATACGCATGCTCGCGCTCAACTCGGACCTACTCATCGAGAGTAGATCTACCCTGTTCGGCAGGGTGAACGGACTCGTCCAGCTGTACCTCGCCAGCGGAGGGCACGTCGGCGCGGCGCTGTACGCCCGCACCGAGCTCGACGACCTGACCCGGACGACCGCCGAGTGGAGCGCAGCGGCCGCTGCTGCCGAACGCCTGGCCCTCCTCGCCCACGACCTCTCGGGAAACGACGCACCCCTTGAGGGAGGGGCGGCGGACGACGTCGCCGGACAAGCGAGCGACGGAGTCGAGCCCCCTGCGGCCACGGCAACAGAGCATCGCACTGACCTGCGGACTCTGGTAGCCGCCTTGCCGCCTGAGACATTCTCCGCAGGCGGGATCGTGTTGACAGGCCGGGGGAAACGAGGCCCGGCCAGGGCGACCCTGCTGGCGGACGGCAGCATCATGTGCTTCCAGCGGCCCTTGGCCACGCCCACGTCCGCGGCACGGATGGCGACCGGCGACGACCAAGTGGATGGGTGGACCTTCTGGTCGTTGACGGTGGACGGCACGACCCGGACGCTCTCCGACCTGCGCGACTTCCTGATCGCCGAGGGCGGCTGACGGACACCGCCTGTCAGCCGCCCTTCCAACGGTGTGCTCTACCGGACGCGGACCGGGATTCCCTGGCGTGACCTGCCCGAACGCTACGGATCCTGGCAGACCGTCTATGAACGCCACCGCCGCTGGTCGGCCGACGGCACCTGGTCGAAGATCCTGCGAGCGTTGCAGGCCGGCGCCGACTCCATCGCCCGGGACGCGGACGGTTCATGGGCGGTCAACGTCGACTCCACCACCTGCAGGGCCCACCAGCACGCGGCCGGGGCCCGGCATTCGGCCCCGGCCGACCACCCCGAAAAAGGGGTGGGACCCGTGTGGATGCAGAGGGCCGCGAGGCCCTGGGACGCTCCCGGGGCGGGCTGACCAGCAAGATCCACCTCCTGGCGGATGACCGCTGCCGCCCTCTGGTCTGGCTGACCTCGCCTGGCCAGCGCGGTGACAGTCCGATGTTCATCCCGCTCATGAAGGTCCTGAGCGTGGCCCGCACCGGGGCCGGGCGTCCCCGCACCCGCCCGGACCGGGCCCGCGGCGACAAGGCGTACTCGAGCCGCGCCAACCGCCTCTACCTGCGTAAACGCGGGATCAAGGCAACGATCGCCCAGCCGGACGACCAGCGCGCGAACCGCCGCCGGCTCGGCCGGGCCGGCGGCCGCCCGCCGTCCTTCGACCGTGAGCAATACCGCCAACGCAACACCGTTGAACGCTGCATCGGGAAGCTGAAGCAGCACCGGGCCGTCGCAACCCGGTACGACAAACGCGACTACATCTTCAACGGCACCCTGGCCACCGCAGCCATAGTGATCTGGCTCCGCGACCTCACCAAAGAGCCATCAGACACTGCCTAGACCCGGTCGTACCTGAGAGTCGTCTCGCCGAGCCCGGGGGCCATGCTGCCCATGAGCTGACGAGCGAAGTCCTCCAGGATCGATGGGTTGGTAGCGAGGAACTCCATGACCCGCTCAGATCGCTGCTCAGGCGAAAGCTCTTTCAGTTCCTGCTGCCATGCCAGGGTGGCAGCACCGCCATCCTCGACCTCGGCATTCATGATGAGTCTCCAGAGCGCCTGCTGGGCGTCCTCACGAGCGAGCCAGGTCATGAACATCTGCTGGAACTGCTCGCTCGTCACAGTGGCCTTCGGGCCGCTGGGCGCGGTGGCCACATCCTGGGAAAGCGTGTCAGCCGCAACCCCCGGAACAGCAACATGAGGTGACGTCGTGCCCCCGGCCCGCAAGGCCTTCTTCTGGGCTCTGCGGGCCTGCTGCTTCAGCACCAAGCCTTCGCGCTTCGCAACGAGGACCGGCACGGCCTGGGTGTGCCACCAATGCGCAACGAGAGGTTTCGCGATTTCTACGAGACCATCGATGACCTGGACCGCGATGTTAACTACGGCCTGTTGTCCGGGGGTGAGCTGAGGAGGCTGATCCTCCACGTACTCGGTGACGTAGACGATCTCGGGCTTGTCTGTGAAACCTGACTCCTTGTCGGCCTTCAGGCGGACCTCGACGTGCTCCGGCCCCTTGTCGCTCGTCCTGGGAGTGAACCCACGACTCCAGCCTTCACTCTTCCGCGAGTCGGCGAGGCGCTCACCCCTGGGGATGCAAACAACTGCTTCGACCTCTTCGTACTCTTGGTCCTCGGCCATGCGTCCTCGGCATTGCTCGGGTGCTTCTCGGCGCTCGGTCGACGAGGAAGTCGCGATAGTAGAAACTTACCCATAACCGTAGCTGTAGCGTCCGACGATTCGACAGGTTCGGCGAGCATCGCATCAGCCGCCACAGAGCCGCAGGTCCAAGGTCGTCACCAGTCCCCTTGCCGGATCCGCTCGTCGGACACGATCCCGTAGACGTACCGCCCAGAACGTTCGGGGCATCGTGGAATCTCCGACGGCCCCGCGATCGGCCATGCCTCCAGCGCTGACCTGATCTCGTGCCACTGCACGTTGCGCCGGCTCTCGACGATGACCAGGGTGTAGCGGTTGGTCCGGTAGATGAAGGGCTTGCCGGTCTTCGTGTAAAAGACATCGCCCTGGTGCTCCTCGATCCGAGGCCTCGCCGTCTCCATGTTGGGGCCAACCGGCACCGGCTCGGGCGGAGGTGGCGGCGGCACTGGATGCCCTGCCCACCGGAGCCGTTCCTCCGGCGTTGGCTCCCGGCTACTCCGATGCCATGACGCACTCCCTCGCACGGTGGTCGAGGTCACGGCCAGCTCTGTTCCGTCCGGCAGCACCCCACGGCCAGGCTCTCGGTAAGGCTCCACAATCGTGATGTCACGCCGCTCATAGCCGAGCCTGCTGGCAACTGACTCCAGGGTCCCCATCTGAGTGTTCCCGACGTACGACCACTGGTCCTCGCTCGCATCGTCCGAGAACTCCACGACGCCAACAAGGTAGACCCCGTCCTCGTTCGGGTCGCCGAAGAGCTGCCGCAAGCGGTCGGGGCCAAAGTCGCCCGTCATCTATCCGTCCACCCCTGCATCGGCGCCATCAGATTCTCCGTCGATCAACGCGATCACAGTCTCCTTGGCTTGCGGCTGAGTCGTGTGCTGGGCCATCCGTGGCCCGATCACGGCCACCCTGTTGAGCACCTCGGCGGCTTCCTCGAGTGCGGTTGAGGGCCGCAGCACGAAGCGCGCCAACTCGACCTCACCGCTGAGCTTGGCCCGCCCCTAGCCATAGCCATTGCCGAGGAAGGCTGGAGCGCCGAGCCTACCCCCTCTCGAGAGGTGAGCACTGATAGCGCAACCCTCGGCTCACGATCTTGAACCGGTCCCGGCCCTGCGCGGAGAAGGGGTTCGGGAGCTCGAAGACCCTGCGGCCCTCGGGGGCGAGCGCGGAGGTGATCAACAGGATGCGGTAGCGGTTGCCGCGTGCGTGGCGGCGGGCCGCATCCACCTCGGACGGTCCGAGCTCGAACTCGACCCGGTCGGCGCTCGGTTCGCTCAGCGCCTTCACCTCGAAGAAGCGGGTGGTGTCGCGCCACGTCACCTCGAAGTCGTACCCCAGCGAGTCGGACGCGTCGCGGTCTCCGTTGACGACAGCGGCGTATCCGGACCGCCAGTACACGTCCGCGTACCGGCGCTGGAGCCATGCGCGGGCCGCTACTTCTCCGACCAGGCCGATGGCCGAACGCTGGTCCTCGTTGGTCTGGTTCATCTTCGCCACGACGATGCGCTGTCTGGGGTAGTTCGTTGCCCCGCGTGGCCGGGGTACGCCGTGTACGGCGTCCAGGCGCACCCTGCCGCTCTGCTCAAGGAAGGATTCACCGACCGTGCGCGCCGCGATGTCCGCGATGGCGGAGAGCTGGTCGCGTCCCACGCTGACTTCGGCGTCCCCGATGGTGATGGTGCGCGGCACGGTACCGCCGGTACCGCCGGAAGCACGGGAGAGGCGCTTCGCCGACCGCGCCAGATCGTCCGGCGTCAGGCCGAGCAGGACAAGGTCCGCAGTCCGCGGCATGCCGTCGGGCCACTCCACCGCGCGCTCCACCGCATCGATCAGCTGGCTCTCGCCCAGCTCCGCCAGATCGCCCAGCCCGGACCTGTCGACGCAGCTCTTGGACTCCAGGAAGACCGCGCCGTGCCAGCCGCTCGGAGGTTCGACGCCCTGTTTGCGGCACCAGGCCTCCACCTGGGGAAGCAGAACCTTCACCAGGAGGTCGATCGCAGAGGCGTTGCGTTCACGCAGCAGGTCGACGGGCGGGAGGGTTCCCGGCCGGTCGAGGTCGTCGTCGGCGCCGTGCTCGCGCAGCCACTCCCCCACCCTGGCGCGCATCGCCTCCGGGGGCGGGGTCATGAAGCGGGGCAGCCAGTCCGGGTCGAACCGCAGGTCGTGCAGGCCCCGGGCCGCGGCGTACGGGGTGCAGTCGCCGCCCTCGTCGGCGACGGCCGCGTAGCGCTCGCGGAGCCGGTCGAGGATCGCGTCGGCGTGCGCACGCACGAAGTCGCCGAAGGCCTGCTCGTGGACGTCGGGGTAGGAGTACGGCGAGTACCCGGGGCCGAGCGTGGCCAGCGCCGCGTTGAACTCCATGAAGTCGAGCCGTAGTTCGTCGCGCAGTTCGGCGGGCGTCGTGGAGGAGCGAGCGAGGGCCACCAGGGCCTCCGACGGGACGAGCAGGCCGGGTGCACACCGGTCGATGACCGCCTGGAGTTCGGACTCGTTTCCCGCACGGGCCAGGAGGTTCTCCGACTCCTCGTCCCAGTCGCCGGTGGTGACGCAGGCCAGGACGGGACGGATCAGCCGTACGGCGTCCTGCACGTCGCCGGTGAGATGGCGTCTGATCTCGGTGACCTTCGCCTCAGTCGTGTCCAGTGCCTGGGCGAGGGAACCGTCGTCGATGTGGGCGGGCACGTGGCCGTCGAAGAGCCGCTCCAGTTTCACCAGGACGAGTTCGAGCGCGTCCTGCAGCCATGGACGGTTCAGGAGCTGTGCGATGGCCGGTGTCGCCGCCTGGAGTTCGTCCCAGCCTTCCTCGCTCCTCCAGACCACCACGGTGGGGTGGTCGTCGTCGGGCAGTGGCAGGGCCCGGGTGGTCGACGGTGGTTCGGCCGGTGCGCCGGCGATGGCGATCTCCACGTCGGCGGCGTGCACGACGCGGATGGTGCGGAGCCGTTCGAGCGCGGCACGCACGCCGCGCTCGCTGCGCCGGACGAACGCCCCGGACTTCAGCTCCATGGCGAGGGCGACGACGGTGACCAGCCATTCCCCGCGCTCGACCAGCGCGGTGGCCGCTCCGTCCGGGGTGATCGGGGAGCCGTCCCGGTGCCGGACCTGCACATGGGTGGCGGACGTGCGTTCCACCCGGAGCCCGTGTGCCCCGGCCAGTCGGACGATCGCCTCCCCGGACTCGGCCGGGGCGACCAGGACGGGGTGACCCGCCAGCTCGATGAGCGCTTCCTTGAGGGGGTCCTCCTGGTCGCGTACGTAGACGGTGGCTCCCCCGGCGGAGGCGGGCACCGTCAGGGCGCCGAGCATGTTGGCGCGGCTGACGGCCAGCCGGATCTCCTCGCCGGGTTCCCAAGGCCAGGCTCCCGTCTGCGCGATCTGCGACCAGGCCCGCTCGTAGTGCCGTTTGAAGGCGACGCTGAGGTACTCGGGGACCTCGCTGTTGTCCAGCGTGTCCCCGAGTTGCAGCACGACCGCCCCGGCGTGCTGTGGGTCGTCCCATCTGCGCAGACCCAGGTGGAGGAGGCGGTCGGCGACGGTCCTGTCGGCGAGCAGCCGCCGGATCGTCAGGGGCAGGGCGGGGACGAAGGCGGGGAGTTCGCCGTCGGTGCTGAACCACGCCTGGCCGGGCGCGACGAAGAAGGGTCCGTCCGCTTCCTCCACGGGGAGCCATGCCAAGCCCCGGAGGAAGGAGGCGAGCGGTGTCGGCCAGAGGTGTTCGTCTTTGAAGGGATACGTCGGCCTGTGCACGGTGAAGGTGAACACCTTGCCGTCCCAGGTGCGGAGCCCGTGGAGGAGCAGTTCGGCGAACTCGCGCCGAGCCGTTCTGGGCAGTGCCGCGACGTCGGCCGCTCCCGCGAGGTGGGCCGGTGCGCGCGTGAACTCGTACGGGGTCCACGGGTGCGCGAACTTCGTCCATTGTTTGCGGACGTCCGCGGTCCAGGCGGCGGCGAGCTGGTCCCCGAATCCGAAGCGTACGGCGAGGCCGGCCGGATGCAGGTCGTTGCCGTAAGTGGGTTGCAGCCGGCCGCCGACGTGGGCCGGGCGTAGCCCGTCGCACACTCCCAGTGCGGAGAGGAACTCGACGTAGGCGGACGGGTCGCGGACGGGTGTGGGCCAGTCGTCCGGTCCGCTGATCCAGCCCTCTCGCTGAGCGGCGATCGCGGCGGGCACCCCGGCCCCGGCTTCGCCGAGGAACCGGTCCAGCCTCCGTGCCCCCTCGGTACCCCAGGCGGGTGAGAAGGAGCACCGCGCCGCCCTGCCCCAGCCGTCGGCCGCCAGCGGGACGCGGAAGGGAATGCGGGGCAGGCGGCCTCGCTGGGTCTGGGTGAGGGTCGGGTACTGCCGGAAGGCGAAGACGAGGGCGTCGCGGCCGAGGGCATCGGTGGGCCGGCCGGCGAGCAGGTCCTCCAGCGCGTCGAAGACCCGGTCGAGCTCGTACGGGCGCACGAGCCGGTGGCGCTGGAGGAAGTCGCGCCCCTGGGGGTCCCAGACGATCGCCGGGTGGGTGAAGGCGATGCGGCGGCGCAGCGCCTTCAGGTCACCGGGGACCCGGGTGACGGAGTCGGCGTCGGGGTGGAAGAAGACGGTTCCGTCGTTCTGCTGCGACTCGGCCGCGCCGCCGAGGGTCTTCCTCAGCCGCAGGCTCTGGTCGAGGATGATGCGGCGGCCCCGCAACGCCTCCTGGTCCCTCGCGAACGCATGCGCGACATCACCGTAGAAGTCGCCCCACAGGGGGCCTGCCGCGGTCTCGTCCTCTCGGGGCAGCGTGGCAGCCACGCGCTCGGCCCATTCGGCCGACAGTGGTGCCGGTGCGCGAAGCGAGGTGGGGAGGACGGCTCTGCACAGCTTGTCGAGTCGCGCGTGGCGGACGGAACCGACGGACGCGGCGAGCAGCGGAGCTCCTGCGCGGGCGAGGGCGTCGGTGGTCAGTACCCGCCAGGAGCGTTTTCCTTCGGGCCACGCGTAGGAGTCCCGCAGTGAGCCCCAGGTGTCCGCGCCGTGCAGCGGGACGATCGGTTCGGTGGCGAGTTCGCCGTCGAGAGCGTCGTTCAACCGCTTCGGTGCGTCCCAGCTGACGAGGTCGACCACGAGGTCGGCGGCCACCAGGTGCGGTGATTCCGAGCGGATGCGCCGGCTCAGATCCACCGCCAGGTGTGCGACGTGGTTGAGGAGGTGGTCATTGAGTGCCACCGACTCGCTGATGTCGAGCCGCGCCAGTTTCGTGAAGAAGGGGGCGTGGACGTGCCCGGGGAAGGGAGCCCGGGCAGCGGCGGCCATGGGGAGGAACGTGTACATACGGCCGTGCGCGAGCGGGGTGTCCAGCCTCAGGGCCACCGCCACCCAGGCGTCGGAGTTCCAGTTCTCCCAGGCTGCATCGATCTCCCGGGCTCGTACGCTGCGCCGGATCGCCTCGCTGAGGGCGCCGGCCTCCACGGTGCGGCGCGCCAGCAGATAGCGGCCGGCGTCAGCGAGGTCGACTTCCGTCACCCAGTCGCTCGCGCGGTCGCCCTCGCGGTCAGTCTCGCGGTCGCGGACGAGGTCGCGGACGAGGTCCGAGGCGTGCTCGGTACGGGACAGGACCCGCGTGAACGCGTCAGGGGATTCGCCGCGCACCTCCATGAGGAGTGCGGCCACCCGGTCGAGGAAGAGCAGGAGCGGCGCGTCGCCGTTCGCCATCCCGCTCATCTGCGCCACGGCGAGTCCCCAGGCGTGAGGGTCCCGCAGCGGGAGCCGTACGACGGTGGAGTATCCGTCCTCGGCCAGTTCCTTGAGTACAGGGTCCGTGACTTCGGCCGGCACGGGCAGTGCGAGGGGGGAGATGTCCTCGACCACGCGGGCCGCCAGCCCGGGATCGTCCACGAGGGCGTGTACGTCGTCGGGTCGCGCGAACCGGAAGCAGTAGCCGTCGAACACCGGGGAGTCGGCCGAGGTCTTGGAGTAGATCTCCGGCCAGTCGGTCAGCTGCAGCACGCTGCGGAAACCGAGCCCCTTGTTGCCGATGCCCTCGCCCGCCGCCTTGCTCGACAGAGCCACCTCGGTGATGGCGCGGAAGTTCTTCTCCTCGAAGGCCGCGCCCTCGTTGGCGACGTAGAGGACACCGCCGCCCTCGTCGGGGACCGCGAGGACGGAGATGCGTCCCGGACGGTCGCTGCCGAGTGCGTCGTGCCCGTTCTGGACGAGTTCGAGTACGGTGCGGCCCTCGTACTCCTGGGCGGTGTCCTCGCTGACGGACTTCAGGCTCTCCGCGAATCGCCATTCCTCACCGGCGTGCTGGTAGATCTCGATCCGCCGTCGGGTCAGGGCGGTCACGGTGTCCCGGAATGCGCTGCCGACGGTGTCGTACGTCGATGTGATGGTCGTTCCCCTCGTCCCTCGAACGCTCGCCGCACGGCGCCTACCGGGCGGTGAGCCCTGTGGCGCCATCAAACCGGATCAGCGATCACATCGTCCGAGGATTCTGCATTCTGGCCCACGGGCCGGGAGTGCGCAGGGCGCAGAGGGCAGCGCCAACGGTCGACTACCGAGTAGGACCCGCAAGGGCCCCTCCGTCCGGGGGTTCCTGCCTTGGATGCGTGAGCGGACGTTCTGGCACATCCCAGTGCTGCCTGGATGCGCGACACTGTTCAGCCCCCTGGCCAAGCCGTCCCAGCCCGCACGACGTCGTCCTTAACCACCCCAGTCAAGACCTCCGTCCTCTACCAACCCGTTCCCGGTCTCACCGAGGTACAGGGAGGCACCGGTCTCGCCACCGACTTCGCCGACCTGCACGCCGACGCCCGCGAAGTCGACCGCCTCCGCGCCCGGCTCGCGCCGAATCAGCCGCAGTGGGCAGGTCGGCACCTACTCGTACACAGTTCATGGGGCACGTGCCTCTTCGTCAGCGACAACGGCACGGAGATCGATTTCGACTTCGCAGCCGACCGGAGAGAAATCTTCGACCTCTGACGGCTGTGCTGGTACGGGCTGAGCCTGCCCGAACCTCTTGACGTCACGGACCAGGGCTTCTGACCGAGGTGCGGCCGGGGTGGTTCAGCGTCGCCAGCTGATCGCGTCAGGATCAGGTCCCAGGCGGCGCAGGCATATGACTGGTGCGACACCTAACCGCCCACCGACGGTCAGACCGCGTGGGGCCAGACCGTGACGTTGCCCGCTGCCACGCGGCCTCGACCCACGCCCCGTCGACACCATCCGGCAGAGGCGGGTTGGCAAGAACGAACAGGATCACCGAGCCGCCCACGTCCAGGGCCGCCCCTCCGTCCTCGTCGAGACTCAGCCGTCCACGAAAGACGATGCGGTCACCGTCTTCCCGCAGCTCAGGCGTTCCATCAGTGCTTTGCCGGGCGTTCTCCGTCCAGACGATGTCCTCATCCACGGTCCACTCGACGTGGTGCTCTCGCCCCACCGCCTCGGGCGCCCCCTGCCAGAGCAGCACAGCAGTGCCCACTGCCGACTGCGCTCGGGCGAATATCGGCCCCGACCGGGCCGGCTGCACTGCCTCTACTTTGACCAACACTCAGCCATCATCTTCGACGGGCTTACCAAGCACCTTCGCCAGGACAAAGCGCCCTGTAAGTCGCCCTCACCGCCGACGTGATCAGTGGTTGCGATCGTCCTTGGCCGAGATGGCACTGAGCTGCTCTGTTGGCTTGAGAACCACTCGGAGACCGACGTGACAGCGAGCGGCACCAACGAAGTTGTGAAGGCGGGCAAACAAGTCGGGGCGGATCAGCAGATCTGCCCCCTCGATCGCGGGCAGCAGAGGTCTGTAGTTCCCGTCGTGGACAAGGTGGCCTCGCCATTGACGACCGACCAGTGCTTCTCCCTGCGCGTCGCTGAGGCTGAAACCACAGACTCCTTCCGTGGGTTCGAGGCCGAGAGCAGCAATGACGCTGACAGCCGGTGCGAGGACAAGGTGAGGTAGCCCCAGGCCGTACGAGGGAAGGGGCGCGTTGACTAGGGTGGTAGCGCTGGCATCGGTCAGAGCCACGAAGGGTTGATCTGTGGTGCTGATATGCCTCACGGCCGCGCCCGTGTCGACAAGGTGAGGCACCAGATGCCGCAGCGGGCGCGTCCACAACTGCCAGGGAGCTTTAGCGAGGGGCAGGGGGCTGGCCGGTGTACGACCGCCGCCAGCCTCCAGTCCGACGATGATCTGTATCTGGCGGGCGGGCTCATCTGGATACCGGCGTGCAGGGGTAAGTTGCCGTTCGGTGAACCCGATCTGTACCCATCCCTCGTGGGGGCCGCTGCTCACACGAGGGAGTGCCTCGACGCCGTCCGGCAACCGTCGTTGACCGGCAACTGACTCGAATCCCACAGGTGGCCAGACGCCAGGTTCGCCGCGGCTTTCTGTGAACCAGGGGGCAGGGTCGAGTGACCACTCCAGAATTTGTGGGCGAGTGAGGGGCCGCGGCACGCGGGCCAGCTCCGCGCGCAGCGCCGCTCGTGGATCGTCACGTAGTCGAGCGGCAGTCTTGCGTTCGAAGATCTGCGCATTACCGCTCATCTGTCCGGCTTGGGCAAGCGCGACGCGCAGCCCGGCCGCAGCTTGCTGAAGTGCGTCTTCGGCAGCACTTTCGTCAGCAAGGTAGGCATCGGGCCATTGAGTCCCACTCGGGTGGGTGAGCGAGTCCAGCTGGTGCCCCATCAGCGCTTCAACGTGCTGGGGGAATGCCTCGGTGACGAGGTCGACAACGGTCTCGTGTAGTCCCGGAGGATCACCCGCGGAGATGAGACGGGTCGCCAGATGTTGATCGACGATCTCGGTCGCTGCCTCTTGGAAGTTCGTCATGGCGTGCCTTCCCTACGAGAAAAGACGGCACTTACGGCACGTGTGAGTGTCGGGTGGGCCGGTGTTGCGGGGGGCGGAGGAGGCTGACGCCCAGCACGCGTAAGGATCGCAGCAGCTTCGGCCCGCACGGACAGCATGTCACTGCTACACAAGGCAACGAGTCGGTCGAGGAGTGATGCGTCCAGGGAGTCCGGTGGCAAGTGGTCACACAGAACGGACAGGAGCCAGGTTAGTGGCCCGGCACCGAGGGAGAAGGAAAGCACGTTCGCAAGTGCGGTCTGGGCTTGACCGGGGCGGCTCGCCAGCAGCACAGTCGCCGCGATCAAGGCGCGGCGTTTGTCGCCGCGTTCGGGTAGAGCAAGGGTGGCCAGAGCAAGAGTACACAGCGCGGTGTCGATGTCTTGCTGTGCGGCCGGTTCCGGGCTCGGCTGATAGACGCCGTCATCGAGACGGGCGTCGCCGGGTAGGCGGTGAGCGATGACTTCATAGGCCGCGTCCCAACAGGAGAGCGCGTCGGCTCCTGGCGTCCCGTCGAGCGGGGCCTGTGCGGCGAAGGCGGAGACCAGGGCCTGGCTGACACCAATCGTCCGGTCGTATGAGGCGCCGGCCACGGCGCGTGCCACTTGGTCGGCGAGCAGGCTGACTGCGGTGGAGGGATCCGCCCTGTGGGCTTGCTGCCATAGCTCGAGCCTGTCTTTGCCCGCGAAGGAGCGCCATCCGCCTCCTCCCCGCATCGTGGTGAAGGCGAGCGCGCCGGCCGTAGCGGCGAGCGTGCCGAGGGTGTCGGGGGCAGCCTCTTGGCGCAGACAGAGCCCGGTGGCGATATCGGCCAGAAGTTCACGCGGCTTGTACACACTCGTGTCTTCGGCAAGCCGGTGCAGCAGTCGGGTCGCCGCATCGGTGCCGTGTCGGTCGGCGATCTCCAGGAGCCTCCATCCGACTGTATTGGCGAGGGCGTCTGCCGACCACCGGGGGCCGGGAGGAGCTTTGTATGGCTTGTCGTCGTAGTCACGGACTGCGGCCAAGGCGCCGGCAGCACCTCCTGGCAGTGTGGGGCGCTGTTGCGCGTGCAGGTAGGCGTCTGTGGCATAGCGCCCTTCGGGACCGTACCAATTGCGAGAAGTCTTGGTCGTGGCCTGCTTCGGTGACCACAGCGGACCGCCTTCACCACCGCACTGCTGCGCTGCCGCGGACAGCGCCGTGGCTCGTGGGTCTCCGGCACTGCGAAAAGTGGAGACCAGGCTCTGGTCGTCGTAGGTGGCAGTGATCGCGTTGGCTAGTACCGGCAGCAGGCGCTGTGCCCGTGCCGCATCGTCGCGGGGTAGGTTCGCAAGTCTGTGGAGAAGAGCGATGTCGGTGTCGAGGCTCTGGCCCGCGTGGCCGGCAGCGATCCTCAGCGTGGCCAGGATCACGGGGTCGGCTGTGTCGACCTGTGTGGCGAGCAGCTGGTGATGGGCTTCTTCCACTCGGGCGTCGGGTAGGCCGGGCTCGGCCAGCAGAGCACGGGCTCCCAGTTGTGCGGCGGCCTGCGGATCCAAGCGGGCCAGCAGCCCCCACCATGTATGGGGAATTCCACTGGTGCCTCGTCCGTTGGTGTGCTGGGAGACGAGGTAGGTGAGAGGCTGCGAGCGGGCGAGCCTCTCACGGGCCCGAGCAGGTTCGGCCTGGAATAGCACGGTCAATGGATCGAGCAGCTCGCTGATGGTGGCGTCCTTGTGGCCGCCATATGCGCCCATGAACCGGGCGGCGCGGTCCCAGCACTCCTGCGCTGCTGGCAGATCGCCGCAGGCGAGACTCACGCGGGCCATTTCCAGCTCGAAGTCCGCGTCTTCCGCATACAAAGCCCGGCGGCCTGCTTGTGCTGCGCGCAGGGTGTCCATGAGTTCGCGCACGACACCGGCTCCAACCCGGCCGACGCTCTCGGCGAGCAGGGACACCAGTTCCGTCGTGATGAGGGGCCCGCTCCCGGCCATGCCCATGAGGGATGTGGTGGTTCCGTGGCTGATGGCCTGCAAGGCTGCGATACCCAGCGCCACGTCCTGGTCCCGGAGCACGACGACGGCATCGTGCAGTACCTCTCGCACCAGTCTGTGGATGCCGCCGAGATCGCTTGCCTTGGGCTGGCCCGCGAACGGCTGATTGTGCTGGGCCAGATGCTCAAGTGCCACACGGGCGGTCAAAGAAGCCGCCTCGGCTGGGATGACGCCCGCTTCGACATCGTGGCGCAGGCCCAGGGTCGCCACGGTAAAGCGCAGCCACGCGCGGTAGAAACCAACGCCCTCAAAGAGCGGGAGCAATCGGGCCGCGGCCTGCCGGTCGCAGACATGAGCCACGGCAAGCAGCGACAGCCACCTGTTCACCGGAGCCGGCAGGTCGCCAGCGTGGTCGGCCAGCACCTCCCGCGTCGCCTTCTCAAGGACATCGGTGATGCCGCCGGAGAAGACGTCATGCACCAGATCCGCCGCGGGCACGCCGTGACGGAGCAGACGCCGCGGGTCGCACGGCCCACTCGCCCAGGCCGCTGCGGCCAGCATGCGTGCCGAAGGCAGCTCTCCTACAACGTCGGCCCGGGCGTCGGCGAGACACAGCAGAACAGCCACACGCCGGTCAGCACGCTCAATGAGCTCCACGCTCGCCATCAGCGCCTCGTGCCCCAAACACTCCAGCACTACGCCCAGCGCACGCTCAACAGTCCGCATATTCTCCTGGTCAAAGAACTGCGCCACTCTCTGCGCGACAGGGCGCGGCGCGGCATCGCCGTCGATGTTCCTGCGTGGCTGCCTGATCCGTCCACGCAGCTCCGCGAGGAACACAGCGTCGTCAATGTCAGAGCCGTAACGGACATTGTCGTCGCGTTCCTCCTCCCAGGCCGCCAGGTACGTCGCCCACGGTGCGGCCAAGCCAGCACGATCGACAGCCGCGCACAGCGGCAGGCCCCATCGCGCCATCATGGTGCGCTCGCCCTCGTACATCAGGCTCGCTGCCACCCGGTCGGCCCCACACAGTGTCACCAGGACGTCGGCGTACGGCACGAGGGAGCCCGGCAGGCCCTCTTGCTCGTAGGTCACCCGGGCCCGGCTGAGTTCGACGCAGCGCACCAGTGTGGACCAGTCACTCCGGACTGCCGCTCGCTGCGCGGCCACGGTCAAGGTGTGGACGATGGCCTGCGGGGGCTGCAGACCGGCAATCGCTCGGGAGAGGAAATCTGGTCCGATGTGAGAGGCCAGCTCTTCGTCGTGACCCAAGGCGGACAGAAGCTCCGGCAGGTGCCGAAATGCCCGCGGGTCTGTGAAGAACCCGCGCCTGGTGAGCCAAGCGGCAGCCTGTTTCCTAACGAGATCGACCCACCCCTGTTTGCTGTCGATCTTCCGGATGAAGCGGCTGAAACTCTCATGGTGGATCTTCAGCCCGCCAATGCCCGGCTGCTGCGCGACAATCGGTGCCACACTCGTCAGCGCAGCGCCGAGCATCGGACCGGGCAGCGGGAAGATCTCTCCAAGCTCCTGCGCGGTGACGGCGAAGTCGCAGATGGCAAGCATGCTGACGGCCTGCCGCTGTTCGCTGGTAAGGCCTTTGAGAAGGTAGTCGTAGTAGTCGTCGAGGTCTTGTGCTGAGGAAGGAACTGCGCGCAGACGCTCCAGAGGGATCTCAGTAACGTCTCGTGCCGACAGCGATGCCACGACGGGTGTCGGTCCCACCGCCTGTCGGCATAGGTACGTGGCGTAGAGGGCATTGCCCCGTGAGCGCTCATCGATCAGCCCGACAGCGGCCTCTGCAAGGTCAGCGGATGGCTGTTCTGAGCCCGATTCCGCCAGGGCCGACAAGACACCCAGCCGATCCGCCAGCGCATACAGCTCTCCACGATCAAGAGCAGGGACCGTCAGGTGTTCCGCATGGGCGCCCAGGGCTTGAAGATGGAGGCCAGGCTGGCTGGCAAGGACCAGGACGACACCTGGAGGCAGGCTGAGGGCAGCGAGTTCCTCCACCAAGGAGGCGGCCGGGTCCGACTGCTGCTGAAACGCGCTGCCGGTGATGCTCCCGAGGACCCGGCTGACATGGTCGAGACCGTCCACGATCAGCGCCACCGGCTGATCCGGAACCAGGCTACGCACGGCTGTAACTGCCGCCGAGAGCGTCTCGGAGGTGGCCGCGTAGCGTGGTCTGATCTGCGCCACAGCCTCTGGGACCGCTGTCTGCAACTGCTGCAGAAGACTGCCGATCACCACTTCGGTCAGGACACGATCACGAAGCCGCTCGTCATCACTTCCGAGCCAGCAGTGATGCCTCGCAGCGACCCAGGTGTCCCCGAGCGCATCACCGAGCTGCTCGCACAACCAGGACTTGCCGACGCCAGGACCACCGGTGACAACGACGACACCGCCCGAGCGAGCCGCACTCTCCAGGGCGGCCACCATGCGCGTAAGAACCGTCGGACGAGTCACCTCCGCGGCACGGTCCACAGGGTGCCCTTCCTGAGCCGCCCCGAAGTCGACCCTCAATGCCATCCGGGGAAACAAGCTCTCGAGAGCCACCGTCCCCGCTCTGGCACGGGCCTCTTTGGCTGCCTCGATAAGGGCCAAGGCTACATCTTCAGGTGCACGATCCCGGTTCGGCGGCCGGCCGGCGCCGAGTTCCTCCCGGACGCGATGCAGCAATGCAGCCTCGGCGGGCCCTGGCTCGCGAACGTTGAGCGAACACGCCGGTACACCCGTGTCGACGATCAAGGAGGCGCATGCGCTCCGGAGCAGGTCATCGTCCATGTCGACGAGCATCGACCGCCACGGCTCGTGTTCCCGCAGCGCAGTGGCGCTGAACCGAAAGCGCCTGCTGCTGAGCCCCAACAGCGCTGGCCCCGGGTCGCTGCTCGCGCTGAGAGGCTGCAGAACCTGGGATAGATCAGGGTCATCCGGTTCCGTGTCGCGTACCACGAGGCGGTGCGAGGTACGGGGATCCGTTTGCAGATCTTGACTGACGGAGGCGAACAGCAGATCCAGTTGCAGGCCGCGCTGATCCTTGGTGAAACTCTTCAGCGACAACGTGCGATCGTGAGTCGTGTGCTTGATCTGCAGCCGCTCACGGCTGCCGTCGGCCCACTCGCAGGTGATGTCGTCGAACCGGTCCCCAGCGAACATCTTCGTGTCGACGAGCACCGACCTCGCACGTCCCACCGTCAGATCCACCAGACGCAGCGCGGTGAGTAGATCCTGATAGGCATAACCAAGATGCGTCGGGCGCAGGTCCACACATACCTCCGGCACGCCCTGGCTTCACAGGGACGTCGGCCCCGGGCATGAGTCTGAGCGAACTCTAACCTCAGCAGCCCCACCGCTGTCCGATATATAGCCTTCGTAGCTACCAATCAGACAGCTACGAGATCGCGTAGGGATCCGACTGCATCCGCTGGTGCGTTGACTGCGCCTCGTTCTTGAACGACATCTGCCTTCGCGGCCCGCATGCGCTGCGGGCAGTCCTCACGCTCCCCTCCCTCGAAGTACGCCGCTGTAGCCGCTGGCATCCCGCACGGCAGCGGGGCCCACGAAACCGCAAGACGCCCCACGGCTCTGCGCCGCCGGCGGGCCGCCGCAGTGCACGCAACGGTCCTCCCGCTCGAAACCCTGCTGTGCGGCAGCACAGATTGCTGACACGATGCCCTGCACGACTGGTCCATGGAGCGACCCTATTGCGGGACTGATGCCGTACAGCAGGAGGCAGCACCCGCCCCTTGCACTTGGAGAAGAGCACCAGTGACGACGACCCCCGGCAACGACATAGCCCTGGCGCTGATCGCGCAGGACATCATGTTCTTGCGACGCTTCGCCCGCAGCATCACAGCCGCCCCACAACTGGCTGTCGTCCCGATCTTCTGCATGCACAACTACATGTGCCTGATCATCCACGAGTCCCACCGAGCGCTTCGCCACATCGCTCCCGACCTCTCGGACGCACTTGCCTACGACTACGCACCTGCCATCGAGCGCGCTCGGCAATCGGTCAAGCTATACGACGACAAGTACAAGGAACTGGACGACGTTGGCGCCGACTTCCGGCGCATCGTCGACGAGCACCGCGAGGAGTTCCTGAACAATACCTGGCTACCGCTGGCCCGGCCGCTGGAAAAGGACCTCGTCCTGTGGCGTTTTCGCGGCAGGCTCGTCTCCACCTCCCACACAGCCAGCTTCTTCCTCGCCTTCCCCCCGCAAGCTTTCAAGGATTCCGAGATGCTTGGCGCCAAACTCCACGCCATCGCCGTGGAACAGGGCAGCTATATCGCCACAGCGGCAGACGGACTTCCTTGGGAAGGACAGTCATTTTTCGACACCGTGCAGGAGACGGACCTGACCAAGACAGAGGTACGTGCAGAGAAGTATTACCGTCGAAGCTTCGATCCGATCCTGCCAGAGGAGATCAAGGCATCCCTGGCAGCCATGACCTGCGCGCTAAACACGACCAGTGTCCTCGTCACCGACGACCGCAACCCCTCCTCAGCGATCACCTTGTGGAAGCTGCGGTACATCACGCTCCACCACGCGCTCTCCAGTCTCCGCAAGCTTGATGAAGAGTACGGAGCCCAACTCCGCCCGCCGGACCGATCACTGCTGAAGGGCGTCCTCGACTCCCCGACAAGCAACCTGATTCTCCAGGCCCACGGAGGGTTCCGGAACACTTTGGTTCACTACCGCCCCTCATGGCACGTGCAAGAACGGCTTTCCCTCCAGGCGCCGCTCTACGGTCTCCTAGACGCCTATTTCTCTGTGGATGAAGCACAAGCGTTGTACGAGCAACTCGCGGACCACACGGCTCATGTTGCCAGCCGCATGAGCGCCTGGTGCGAAAACTAGGTAGCCGCCAAACTGCCATGCAGGTCTGTCCCAATCACCGATCCCTCCCTGGCCCGGGAACAAACCGCGGCGATGATCCGGCAGGAATACAGTGCAGGCCCCTGGCAGACCCTCCAGGTGGCTCTGGAACCGGTTCGGCCGCGTTCGAAACCGCCCGAACCGCCAGCGCTGAACGAAGGAGACGAGGGCTGTCGCCGCCGTCGTCGTCCGGTGGATAACTGCACCCGTGTCGCTGGCGAGGACGGCCGGAGTCGGCCTCAACGACGTCGGGTCCACGTGACAGAAGCCGCCACGGCATGCCGACACGCTACCTGCGCCAGCAATATGCGCGAATACCGACTGGTGCACCCATCAGCAACCCCAGGGGCTGATGCTGACTGTTTGCTGACGAAAGCCCCGTCACCACGCTGCTGACCTGCGGAAACGTCCAGATGTCAGATGTAGGACTTGAACATGGTGCGCAGCAATGTGAGCTCCTAGAAGACGGCTCCCTGCCGGCTTTATGCAGGTCAAGGGCGTCCTGCACTCTACACCGGGAGGCGTCGGAGCGGAGTTCCAAAGGAAAATCCACCGCCTCGGAACGAGAAGGCTCCCGGCCTGCACTTCGCATCGGCCGGCCTCGTCGGGACGCGGGGGGCTGATGCCGGCCACCGGGCTCCACAGGGCCTGTGTCGGCCTCTCGGTGTCGTCGCCGCCGTCAGGCCGAGTCGAAGCGCCGGCGGGCCGTCTCGATCGCGTCCAGATGGCGGTGGGTCCAGTCGCACATGGCGTCGACCGTCGCACGCAGTGCCCGGCCGGGCTCCGTGAGGGTGTACTCGACGCGTGGCGGCACGGTGGGGTGGACCGTGCGTTCGACCAGGCCGTTGCGCTCCAGCAGGCGCAGGTTCTGCGTGAGCATCTTGTGGCTGATGCCCTCGACCCGGCCCCGCAGCTCGGTGAAGCGCAGGGTCCGGTCGCCCACCGCTTCGATGATCAGCAGCGCCCACTTGTTGGCGATGTCGGCGAAGATCTCCCGCGCGAGGGAATCCGCCCGTGTCACATCCGCTTCGTCCTTGGCCGAGCCCTTGACCTGCTTGCTCACCATGAGGTTCCCCAGTCACCGAAAAGTGCGTTCTTCCACGTCAGCGCTCACTCTCCTACGGTTCCCCAGTAACCACAAGAGAGCACGAGGAGGGAACACAGCCATGCCCATCACCCTGGTGAACCCGGACGGACTGCCCGAGATCGACGTCTACCGACAGGTGGCGATCGCCTCCGGTACACGGATGGTCTTCATCGCCGGGCAGGTCGCCTGGGGCGCCGACGGCGCCACGGTCGGCGAGGGCGACCTGGCCGCCCAGGTCGAGCAGTGCTACCTGAACATCTCCACCGCCCTGGCCGGTGCAGGGGGTTCCTTCGCCGACGTCGCGAAACTGACCGTCTACGTCGTCGACTGGACACCCGACAAGATGCCCCTCCTCCTGGCCGGGATCTCCCGGGCGGCCGGGAAGCTCGGGGTCACCCCGGTGCCGCCGGCCACGCTCATCGGCGTGGCGGCGCTGGACGTGCCCGAGCACCTGGTCGAGATCGAGGCGACCGCGGTCCTCGGCTGATCAGCCCCCGCGTGGGACCGGGGGCCGGCCGTCCCGCTCTGACAGCCGGCTTCCCGATCCGCCGGCCGCATTGCCTTCGCTTTCATTCATTGCAATGCGATGTTGCATTCGATCGCAGACCATTGCATCAATTGACCGGCATTGAGCTGGGAATATGCGGTTCGAACATTGACGCATATGTGAATGCAACATAGCTTTCGAGGGTCGCCGAACGCGTCATATCGTGAGAGGAACGGCCATGAGCGAATCCGTCCACACCGTCACGTCCCTGCCCACGGAGCGTCGATCCGGCTGTCCCTTCGACCCGCCGGCGGAGCTGGCGGACGCCCGCCGGCGGGGTCCCGTCAGCCGGTACATCCATCCGGGCGGCAAGCCCGGATGGATGATCACCGGGTACGACCTGGTCAGGTCGGTCCTGGCCGACCCGCGGTTCAGTTCGCGCAAGGAGTTGATGAGCGTCGTCGACTTCGAGCTTCCTCCGGCGCCGCCCGGCGAGTTCCTCCTGATGGACGAGCCGCAGCACAGCCGCTACCGCAAGCCGCTGGTGGGCAGGTTCACCGTGCGGCGGATGCGGCTGCTCACGGAGCGCATCGAGCAGATCACCGCCGAGTGCCTGGACGCCATGGAGCAGGCCGGGCCGACGGCGGACCTGGTGACCGCGTTCGCCAAGCCCATTCCCACCATCGTCATCTGCGAGATCCTGGGCGTGCCGTACGGGGACCGCGCCTCCTTCCAGGAGCAGATCGACGCGTTCATGGGCGGGGAGGCGAGCGACGAGGAGCTGATCGCGGCCTACACCGCGACGCAGGAGTACCTCGCCCGGCTGGTGGCCGCCAAACGCGCCAACCCCACCGACGACGTGCTCAGCGAACTCACGGACGGCGACTTCACCGACGAGGAGCTGAAGGGGATCAGCCTCATCCTGCTGGCGGCGGGCTTCGACACCACCGCCAACATGCTGGCCCTCGGCACCTTCGCGCTGCTGCAGAACCCGGGGCAACTGGCCGCGCTGCGCGCCGACCCCGCGCTCACCGACGGGGCCGTGGAAGAACTGCTGCGGTACCTGAGCGTCGCCAAGACCTTCCACAGGACGGCTCTCGAGGACGTCGTGGTCGGCGGCCAGAGCATCGAGGCCGGCACGACGGTCGTCCTCTCCCTCCACACCGCCAACCGCGACCCCGAGCGTTTCACCGACCCCGACGTGCTCGACCTGCGCCGGCCCTACGACGGCCACCTCGCCTTCAGCCACGGCATCCACCAGTGCCTGGGCCAGCAACTCGCCCGCGTCGAGATGCGGGTGGCGTTCCGCGCCCTGATCGACCGCTTCCCCACGCTGCGCCTGGCCGTCCCGGCCGGCGAGGTCCGCCTGCGCCCGGAGACCGCCGACATCTTCGGTGTGAAGAGCCTGCCGGTCACCTGGGACGCGGAATGAGCGCGCCCCGCCTGAGCGTCGACCGCGAGCGCTGCATCGGCGCCGGGATGTGCGCCATGACCGCCCCGGAGGTGTTCGACCAGGACGCCGGCGACGGTCTGGTGGTCCTGCTGGAGGCCGTGCCGTCCGCGGACCGGCTCACGGCCGTGCGGATGGCCGCCGGCGTCTGCCCGTCCGGGGCGATCAGCCTCGACGGGGCGTAACCCGGGGGCCGTTCGGAGAGGGGACGCCGTCCGGCCGAGCCGCCTGCCGGCCGTCAGCGATGCGTATGGGCTCCGCCGGCCGGCGTCAGGATCCCGTCAGGGGCAGCGCACGGGGCCATGGGGCCGGGTATGGCTTTCGAGTGCCGCTCCGGACTGCCTCCCCGCACCGGGGCAGCGTCTTCCGTTCACGGCTCCTCGAGGAGGGCCCCATGTGTCTCTTCCGGTACGACGACGATCCCGATCCCGAGGAACGGGTCCCGGCCGGGCTGCTCTACGTGCCCGTCCGGCCGGGGGCGGCGGAGGTGGTGGTACGCGTGTTCCGCACCCCGCTGGGCGCACGCACCGCTGTCGGCTTCACCGACGCCGCCCGGCTGGCCGCGACGCTGGGCGCGCAGCAGCCGTGGATCAGGCTGTCCGAGACCGCGCTGCGGGCTCTGGTCGAGCCGCTCGGGACGGCGCTGCTGACCGTCGACCCGACGTTCACCGCTCCCGCGGTCTCCGGTCCCGCGGTCTCCGGTCCGCCCGCGGCGGACTCCCCCGCGACCGGTCCCGCCGCGGTCCCGGCCCCCCGACGCTCCGGTGCGGCGCCGGCCGCCGGAGAGCGGGGGACCACGCGATGACCACTGCGGTCATACCCGCACCGGACTCCGGTACGGGCGGCCTCTCCGTCTGGCCGGCCTCCACGGCCCGGCTCGCCCACGGCGGCCTGGCCGTCGGCGGGGTGGACCTCGCGGAGGCGGCGGAACGCTTCGGCACGCCCGTCTACGTCCTGGACGAGGGCGAGGTGCGCAAGCGCTGCCGGGCCTACCGGGACGCCTTCCCCGAGGGCGACGTCCTCTACGCCGCGAAGGCGTTCCTCTCCCGCGCGATGGTGCGCTGGGTCCGCGAGGAGGGACTGGCCTGGACGTCTGCTCGGCCGGAGAGCTGGAGCTCGCGGTCACGGCCGGGTTCCCGCCCGACCGGATCGTGCTGCACGGCAACGCCAAGTCCCCTCGCGACCTGGGGAGCGCGCTGCGGCTCGGCGTCGGGCGGATCGTCATCGACAGCCCTTCGGAGATCGCACGCATCGCCGCCGCCGTCGGGCCGGAGGGGCGGCAGAAGGTGCTGGTGCGGGTGGTGCCCGGTATCTCCGCCGGCGGCCACAGCAAGATCCGTACGGGCACGGACGGGCAGCACTTCGGACTGTCCCTCGCCGACGGATCCGCGCTGCACGCGGTGGCCCGCGTGCTGGCCCAGCCCCGGCTGGAGCTGACGGGGCTGCACTGCCACATCGGTTCCCAGATCGCCGAGGTGAAGCCCTACCTCACCGCACTGCGCCGCATGGTCGGGCTGATGGCCCGCATCCGCGACGCACACGGCCGCGTCCTGCCCGAGCTGGACCTGGGCGGCGGGCATGGCGTCGCCTACCGGCCGGGTGAACCCGCCCTGGACGTCGCCACGCTCGCCCGCAGGCTGCGGAGCACGCTGACCGAGAGCTGCGCCGCCGCCCGCATGCCCCTGCCCCGGCTGGCCGTCGAGCCCGGCCGGGCCGTCGTGGGGCCGGCCGGTGTCGCCGTGTACCGGGTCCTCTCCGTCAAGCACACCGGGGACACCGTGTTCGTCGCCGTCGACGGCGGAATGGGCGACAACCCCCGGCCGGCCCTGTACGGGGCCCGCTACGCGCCCCGGCTGATCGGCCGCGCACCGACGGCGGGACCCCGTGCGGCCACGGTGGTCGGCCGGCACTGCGAGGCCGGGGACGTGCTCGCCGCCGGGGTGGACCTGCCCGGCGACGTCCGGCCCGGCGATCTGATCGCGCTGCCGGTGGCGGGCGCGTACCAGCTCTCCATGGCCTCCGGCTACAACATGGTGGGCCGGCCGCCGGTGGTGGCGGTCCACGAGGGAGTGGCCCGCCTCCTCGTCCGCCGCGAAACCCCGGAGGACCTGCGTCGGCGCGACATCGGAGCGTAGCGGCGCACGCGGAGACGCCCGTTGCGGTGGAGAATCCCGCCGGCCCCCGCCCATGGCGAGGGACCGGCGGGATTCCGCAGTCGCCGGGGTGTCGCGTGCTTCCCGGCCGCCGTCGGGGATCCGCACCGGGAGGCGCTCCGGCCCGGTCTCGGGCATCGGCGCCGTCACCTGCGTCCCCGGCTGTTGCCCGGTCGGCCCGGCCGCCATTCGCGGCAGGCGAGGACCGTCGGCATCAGGGCGGCATCAGGGCGGCGTCAGGGCGGCGTCAAGGATTCCGCTGCGCCCGTATGGGCCTCGTCAAGGCGTCTTAACGCGGGGGCCGACTCGCGGTTTGCTCTGTCTCGGCCACTCCGGCCGATTCCCTGTCATCTCATCACTTCATTCCAGGAGCTCACGATGGCCGATCTGGCCTTCGTCGTCACCACGGTCGCGGTCTTCGCGCTGGTGGGCCTCATCGCCAAGGGGGTGGCGAAGCTGTGACCGTCGAGAACATCGTCGGCCTGCTGGTCGCCGGCGCCCTGCTCGGCTACCTCGTCCTCGCCCTCGTCAAGCCGGAGAGGTTCTGAGCCGGACATGAGTCCCCAGATGGCTGGTGTGCTCCAGCTGCTCGCCCTGATCGCCGCCCTGGCGCTCGCCTACCGGCCGCTCGGCGACCACATGGCCCGCGTGTACTCCTCCGAGAAGCACCTCCGCCCGGAGAAGTGGATCTACAAGGCCATCGGCGCCGACCCCTCGGCGGAGATGCGGTGGCCCGCCTACCTGCGCGGCGTCCTCGCCTTCTCCGCGGTGGGCGTCCTGTTCCTCTACGCCCTGCAGCGCCTGCAGGGTTCCCTGCCCGGCTCGCTCGGCTTCGCCTCGATCGACCCGGACCAGGCGTTCAACACCGCCGCGTCGTTCGCGGCGAACACCAACTGGCAGTCGTACGCCGGCGAGCAGGCCATGGGGCACGTCGTGCAGACGGGCGGCCTGGCGGTGCAGAACTTCGTCTCGGCCGCCGTCGGCATGGCCGTCGCCGTGGCCCTCGTACGGGGTTTCGCCCGCTCCCGCACCGGCGAGCTCGGCAACTTCTGGGCCGACCTGGTGCGCGGTGTGGTCCGGATCCTGCTGCCCCTCTCCGTGATCGGCGCGGTCGTTCTGGTCGCCTGCGGCGCCATCCAGAACTTCTCCGGCATCCACGAGGTCGGCCGGTTCGCGGGCGGCACGCAGCAGTGGAACGGCGGGGCGGTGGCCTCGCAGGAGGTCATCAAGGAGCTGGGCACCAACGGCGGCGGCTACTTCAACGCCAACTCCGCCCACCCCTTCGAAAACCCCACCCCGTTCTCGAACCTCTTCGAGGTCTTCCTGATCCTGGTCATCCCGTTCGCGCTCACCCGCACCTTCGGCAGGATGGTCGGCTCGGTGCGCCAGGGCTACGCGATCCTCGCGACCATGGCCGTCATCTGGATCGGCTTCACCGCCCTGATGATGTGGACCGAGTTCGCCGGCAGGGGCCCTGCGTTCGAGATCGCCGGCGGCGCGATGGAGGGCAAGGAGACCCGGTTCGGGATCGGCGGCTCGTCGATCTTCGCCGTGGCGACCACCCTGACCTCGACCGGTGCGGTCAACTCCTTCCACTCCTCCTACACCGGCTTCGGCGGCGGCATCCAGCTGCTGGGCATGCAGCTGGGCGAGATCGCGCCCGGCGGTGTCGGCTCCGGCCTCTACGGCATGCTGATCATGGCGATCATCGCGGTGTTCCTCGCGGGCCTGATGGTCGGCCGCACGCCCGAGTACCTGGGCAAGAAGATCGGCACCCGCGAGATCAAGCTCGCGGCCTGCTACATCCTGATCACCCCGGCGCTGGTCCTCGGGTTCACCGCCGCGGCGATGGCCCTGCCGACCCCGGCGGACTCGATGCTGAACGGGGGCGCGCACGGGTTCTCGGAGATCCTCTACGCCTACACCTCGGGTGCCAACAACAACGGCTCCGCCTTCGCCGGCCTGAACGCCGACACCCAGTGGTTCAACTCGACGATCGGCATCGCGATGCTGCTGGGCCGGTTCCTGCCCATGGTCTTCGTGCTTGCCCTCGCCGGCTCGCTCGCCGAGCAGAAGCCCGTCCCCGAGACGGCCGGGACCCTCCGTACCGACAAGCCGCTGTACGCCGGCCTGCTCGTCGGCACGATCGTCATCGTCGCCGGCCTGACCTACTTCCCCGCGCTCGCGCTGGGCCCGCTGGCCGAAGGGCTGGCCTCATGACCTCCGACACCAGGAAGCAAGAGGACGTCATGCCGACCGTGACTCCGACCCGCGCTCCGCACCAGGACGCACCCGCCGGCGGCAAGGCCGCCGCCGGCCGCGTCGGCGGCGGGCTGTTCGACCCCGCACAGCTGCTGAAGTCCTTCCCGGACGCGATACGCAAGCTCGACCCGCGCACCATGGCGAAGTCGCCGGTCATGTTCGTGGTCCTGGTCGGCTCGGTGGTCACCACCGTGCTGGCACTGGCGGACCCGACGGACTGGTTCGGCTGGGCGATCACCGCCTGGCTCTGGCTGACCACCGTCTTCGCCAACCTCGCCGAGGCCGTCGCCGAGGGCCGCGGGAAGGCCCAGGCCGACACCCTGCGCAAGGCCAAGACCGACACCGTCGCCCGCCGGCTGACCGCCTCCGGAGCCGAGGAGTCCGTGCCCGGCACCGAGCTGCGCATCGGTGACCTGGTGGTCTGCGAGGCCGGCGACACCATCCCCGGCGACGGTGACGTCGTGGAGGGCGTGGCGTCCGTCGACGAGTCGGCCATCACCGGCGAGTCCGCGCCGGTCATCCGCGAGTCCGGCGGTGACCGCTCCGCCGTCACCGGCGGCACGAAGGTGCTCTCCGACCGGATCGTCATCAAGATCACGACGAAGCCCGGCGAGACCTTCATCGACCGGATGATCAACCTTGTGGAGGGCGCCGCCCGGCAGAAGACACCCAACGAGATCGCCCTCAACATCCTCCTGGCGTCCCTCACCATCGTCTTCCTGCTGGCCGTGGTCACCCTCCAGCCGTTCGCGGTCCACGCCGGCGCCAAGCAGTCGATGATCGTGCTGACCGCCCTGCTGGTCTGCCTGATCCCCACCACCATCGGCGCCCTGCTCTCCGCGATCGGCATCGCCGGCATGGACCGGCTCGTCCAGCGCAACGTCCTGGCCATGTCCGGCCGCGCGGTGGAAGCGGCGGGCGACGTCTCCACCCTGCTGCTCGACAAGACGGGCACCATCACCCTCGGCAACCGCAGGGCCGCCGGGTTCGTCCCCGTCGAGGGCACCACCGCGGCCGAACTCGCCGACGCCGCCCAGCTCTCCTCCCTGGCCGACGAGACCCCCGAGGGCCGCTCGATCGTCGTCCTGGCCAAGGAGGAGTACGGACTGCGCGAGCGCCACCGGGGCGAACTGGCCCACGCGGAGTGGATCGCCTTCACCGCCCAGACCCGCATGTCGGGCGTGGACGTCGACGGCCGCAAGATCCGCAAGGGCGCGACCGGGGCGGTCCTCGCGTGGGTGGCCGAGCGCGGCGGCACCGTCTGCGACGAAGCCCGAGCCCTCGCCGACACGATCGCGCAGGCGGGCGGTACGCCGCTGCTCGTCGCCGCCGAGGACGAGAACGGGCCCCGGATCCTCGGGGTCGTCCACCTCAAGGACGTGGTGAAGGAGGGCATGCGCGAGCGGTTCGAGGAGCTGCGCCGCATGGGCATCAAGACCGTCATGATCACCGGCGACAACCCGCTCACCGCCAGGGCCATCGCCGAGGAGGCCGGCGTCGACGACTTCCTCGCCGAGGCCACCCCCGAGGACAAGATGGCCCTCATCAAGCGGGAGCAGGCCGGCGGCAAGCTCGTCGCCATGACCGGCGACGGGACGAACGACGCCCCGGCACTGGCCCAGGCGGACGTCGGCGTGGCGATGAACACCGGCACCTCGGCCGCCAAGGAGGCCGGGAACATGGTCGACCTCGACTCCGACCCGACCAAGCTCATCGAGATCGTCGAGATCGGCAAGCAGCTCCTCATCACCCGCGGCGCGCTCACGACCTTCTCCATCGCCAACGACGTCGCGAAGTACTTCGCGATCATCCCGGCCATGTTCGCCGTGGCCTACCCGGGCCTGGACAAGCTCAACATCATGGGCTTGTCCTCCCCCGAGTCGGCGATCCTGTCCGCCGTCGTCTTCAACGCGCTGATCATCGTGGCCCTCGTGCCCCTCGCCCTCAAGGGCGTCCGGTACCGGCCGACCAGCGCCGACCGGATGCTCCGCCGCAACCTCGGCGTCTATGGACTCGGCGGCCTGATCGCCCCGTTCATCGGCATCAAGCTGATCGACCTCCTCATCTCCCTCATCCCCGGAATCGGCTGAGACGACCATGAACAACTCCGTAGCCGGCACGGCACGCCTGATCGGCGCGGGCCTGCGGGCCCTGCTCGTCCTGACGATCGTGTGCGGCGTGCTCTACCCGCTCGCCGTCACCGGCATCGCCCAGGCCCTCTTCCACGACAAGGCCAACGGCTCCGAGATCAAGGACAAGACCGGACGGGTCGTCGGCTCCTCCCTCATCGGGCAGACGTACAACCTGCCCCGGCAGAACCCCGACGACCCGGAGGAGGCAGCCGAGCCGGACCTGAAGTGGTTCCAGCCCCGCCCCTCCAACGGCCTCGGCACCAACAGCGTCAACACCCGGTACTCCCTCGTCCTCTCCGGCGCCACCAACCGTGCCGGCGACAGCGAGGACCTCATCGCGTGGGTCACCGACGCCAAGGCCGCCGTCATCGCCGACAACTCCACCGCCACCCACCAGGTCAAACCGGAAGACGTGCCGGCCGAGGCCGTCACCTCCTCCGGCTCCGGACTCGACCCGCACATCTCCCCCGCGTACGCGCAGCTCCAGGTGCACCGGGTGGCCGAGAGGAACGGGCTGGACGTCCGGCAGGTCGAGAAGCTGGTGAGGGAACACACCGAGGGCCGGCAGCTAGGCTTCATGGGCGAGCCCCGCGTCAACGTGCTGGAGCTCAACACGGCCCTCAAGGCCTTGGCCGAGGACTGACGGCCCACCCCGCATGACCGGGGACCGGCGGGGGCACGGACACGCGCGCCCGCCGGTTCCCACCGCGTTGCCCGCTACGAAGGAAAGGCTGCCCACCGATGACCCGGGTGCTGGTGGTGGAGGACGATCCCCAGCTCGTCCGCGCACTGAGGATCAACCTCCAGGCGCGCAAGTTCGACGTCGAGCAGGCCTCCGACGGCGGTACCGCCCTGCGGCTCGCCGCCGCCCGCAAACCCGACGTCATCGTCCTCGACCTCGGGCTGCCCGACATGGACGGCATCGAGGTCATCAAGGGCGTGCGCGGCTGGAGCCGGGTCCCCATCCTGGTGCTGTCGGCCCGGCACACCTCCGAGGAGAAGGTCCGGGCGCTGGACGCCGGGGCCGACGACTACGTCACCAAGCCGTTCAGCATGGACGAGCTCCTCGCCCGGCTGCGGGCCGCCTCCCGAAGGCAGCTCGAGCCGGCCCGGCGGGCCGACGACGTCACGGTGGTCGAGACCGACGAGTTCACCATCGACCTGCCGGCGAAGAAGGTGCGGCGCGGTGACCGGACCGTACGGCTCACCCCGACGGAGTGGCACCTGCTGGAGATCCTCGTCACCCATCCGGGACACCTCGTCTCGCAGAGCCGGCTCCTGCTGGAGGTCTGGGGTCCCACCTACCGCGAGAACACGAACTACCTGCGGGTCTACATGGCCCAGCTCCGGCGCAAGCTGGAGGCCGACCCCTCCCGGCCGCGGTACCTGATCACCGAGCCCGGCATGGGCTACCGCTTCGAACCCTGAACGGAAGAAGAGCCACCATCATGGGACGCGGAAAGCTGCGCATCTACCTGGGCGCGGCACCGGGCGTCGGCAAGACGTACGCCATGCTCTCCGAGGCCCACCGCCGGATCGAGCGGGGCACCGACTGCGTGGTCGGGTTCGTCGAGCACCACAGCCGGCCGCGCACGGCGGTGATGCTGCACGGCCTGGAACTGGTCCCGCGGCGCGACCTGGAGTACCGGGGCACCACGTTCGCCGAGATGGACGTGGACGCCATCCTCGCCCGCAGGCCTGCGGTGGCCCTGGTGGACGAGCTGGCGCACACCAACGTCCCCGGCTCCCGCAACACCAAGCGGTGGCAGGACGTCGAGGAGCTGCTCCAGGCCGGCATCGACGTGGTCTCGACGGTGAACATCCAGCACCTGGAGTCCCTCGGCGACGTCGTCGAGACCATAACCGGGGTACGCCAGCGGGAGACCGTGCCCGACGAGGTCGTCCGGCGGGCCGACCAGATCGAACTGGTCGACATGTCCCCCCAGGCGCTGCGCCGCCGGATGGCCCACGGCAACATCTACAAGGCCGACAAGGTCGACGCCGCCCTGTCCAACTACTTCCGGCCCGGCAACCTCACCGCCCTGCGCGAGCTCGCCCTGCTCTGGACCGCCGACCGGGTCGACGAGTACCTGCGCGAGTACCGCGGCGAGCACAACATCCGCACCACCTGGCAGGCCCGCGAACGCATCGTCGTCGGCCTCACCGGCGGCCCCGAGGGCCGTACGCTCATCCGCCGGGCGGCCCGCCTGGCCGAGAAGGGCGCGGGCGGGGAGGTCCTCGCCGTGTACATCGCCGCGAGCGACGGGCTGAGCACCGCCTCGCCCAAGGAACTCGCCGTCCAGCGCACCCTGGTCGAGGACCTCGGCGGCACCTTCCACCACGTCATCGGCGACGACGTCTCCGAGGCCCTGCTGGAGTTCGCCCGCGGCGTGAACGCCACGCAGATCGTGCTCGGCGCGAGTCGGCGCCGCTCCTGGCAGTACGTGTTCGGGCCCGGGGTCAGCGCCACCGTGGCCCGGGAGTCCGGGCCGGACCTCGACGTGCACATCGTCACCCATGACGCCGCCGCCAAGGGGCGCGGCCTGCCCATCCCGCGTACGGCGCGGCTGGGGCGGTCCCGGATCATCTGGGGCTGGCTGACGGCGATCGCCGGCCCGGCCCTGCTCACCCTGCTGCTCAGCCAGGTCCTCCCCGGTCTGGGGCTCGCGAACGACATGCTGCTGTTCCTGACCTGCACGGTGGCGGCGGCCCTGCTGGGCGGGCTGATGCCGGCGCTCGCCTCGGCGGCTGTCGGCTCACTGCTCCTGAACTACTTCTTCACGTCGCCCGTCCACCGGTTCACCATCGCCGACCCGAAGAACATCGTGGCCCTCGTGATCTTCGTGGGGGTGGCGGTCTCGGTGGCCTCCGTGGTGGATCTGGCCGCCCGCCGCACCCACCAGGCCGCCCGCCTCCGGGCGGAGTCCGAGATCCTGTCGTTCCTGGCCGGCAGCGTCCTGCGGGGCGACGACTCCCTGGACGCCCTGTTGGAACGCCTGCGCGAGACCTTCACGATGGACTCCGTGGCGCTGTTGGAACGTGCGAGCGAGGTCGAACCCTGGACGCTCGCCGCCGGCGTCGGGTCCCGTCCGGTCGGCCGCCCCGAGGACGCCGACGTCGACATGCCCGTCGGCGAGAACCTGTCGCTGGCCCTGTCCGGCCGGGTGCTGCCCGCCGAGGACCGCCGCGTGCTCGGCGCCTTCGCCGCCCAGGCCGCCGTCGTCCTCGACCGGCAGCGCCTGGTCGGCGAGGCCGAGGAGGCCCGGCGGCTCGCGGAGGCCGACCGGATCCGCACCGCGCTCCTCGCAGCCGTGAGCCACGACCTGCGCACCCCGCTCGCCGGCATCAAGGCCTCCGTCAGCTCGCTGCGCTCCGACGACGTCGAATGGTCCGAAGAAGACCGGGCCGACCTGCTGGAGGGCATCGAGGAGGGCGCCGACCGGCTGGGCCAGCTCATCGGCAACCTGCTGGACATGTCCCGGCTCAACACGGGCACCGTCGTGCCGCTCATCCGCGAGACCTACCTCGACGAGGTCGTGCCCATGGCCCTGGGCGGCCTGCCGGAGGACAGCGTCGCGCTCGACATCCCCGAAACCCTCCCCATGGTCGCCGTCGACCGCGGGCTGCTGGAGCGCGCCGTCGCCAACGTCGTCGAGAACGCCGTCAAGTACAGCCCCGCGGGCCGGCCGGTGCTCATCACCGCCAGCGCCCTGCGCGACCGGGTCGAACTCCGCGTGGTGGACCGGGGACCGGGCGTCCCGGACGAGGCGAAGGGCCGCATCTTCGAACCCTTCCAGCGCCACGGTGACGCCCCGCGCGGTGCCGGCGTCGGCCTGGGCCTCGCGGTCGCCCGCGGCTTCACCGAGGCCGTCGGCGGCACCCTCGCCGCGGAGGACACACCCGGCGGCGGACTGACCATGGTCCTCACCCTGCCCATGGCGGGGCACGAGCCGCCGTTCACGGCCGATCTGCCCACCTCGGCAGTCAGCTGACGGTCGGCAGCCGCTGCCCGGGCCGCCGTTGCGGGGACGCCGCCGCGGCCCCAGGGTGAAGGAGGGGAGGCACTGCGACCGGGTGCGCCCCCCGCGGCGTACCGGGGAGGTGAACGGGCATGCCGTACCCGAGGAACCTCGGACCGGGCGGGGCGGGCAAGGAGCGCAGTACCGCGGTGCTGGACGTGCGGGGGATGGTCTGCGCCACCCAGCAGAACACCGTCGCCGCCGTGCTGGGCCGCCGGCCGGGCGTCCTCGACGTGGAGGTCAACCCCGTGGCGCAGTCGGCCACGGTCGTCTTCGACCCGCGCCGGACCTCACTCGCCCAGCTGCGCGGATGGGTGGTCGAGTGCGGCTACCACTGCGCCGGCCAGTCGGTGCCGGCCCGCATCTGCGACCCGATGGACGAGCCCGACCCGCCGGGTGCGGCGGGATCGGCCGAAGCGGTACGCCCCGCGCACGTGGAGCACGGGCCGGGGGGCGCGCCGCCCGACGAGGCGGCGGGCCACGGCGGGCACGGCGGGCACGGCGGGCATGCGGGGACGTCGATGGCGGCGATGGCGGCCGACATGCGCAACCGCTTCCTCGTCGCGGTGCTCTTCTCCGTTCCGATCGTGGTCTGGTCACCGATCGGCGAGGAGGTCTTCGGGTGGCACGCCCCCGTCCCGTTCGGCCTCCGGCAGGACGTGTGGGCGCTGCTGCTGAGCCTGCCGGTGGTCTTCTACTCGTGTTCGGTGTTCTTCGCCGGGGCCGCCCGTGCCCTGCGTGCCAGGACGCTGGACATGATGGTGCTCGTGGCGGTCGCCGTCGGCGCCGGCTGGCTGTACTCGCTCGTCGTCACGCTCACCGGCGGCGGGGAGGTCTTCTACGAGGCCGCCACCGTACTGGCCTCCTTCGTCCTGCTCGGCCACTGGTTCGAGATGCGCGCCCGCGGCGGCGCCAACGACGCGATCCGCACCCTGCTGGACCTCGCACCGCCCAAGGCCGTCGTCCTGCGGGACGGCGAACCGGTCGAGGTCACCACCGCCGAGGTGGCCGTGGGTGACCTGCTGCTCGTCCGTCCCGGTACGAAGATCGCGGCGGACGGGGTCGTGGAGGACGGCGAGAGCGAGGTCGACGAGTCGACCGTGACCGGGGAGAGCCTGCCGGTGCACAAGGCGCCGGGCTCCGCCGTGGTCGGCGCCACCCTCAACACGAACGGCACGCTGCGGGTACGGGCGACCAAGGTGGGCGCGGACACGGCCCTGGCCCAGATCGTCCGGCTGGTCCAGGAGGCCCAGAACTCCAAGGCACCGGGCCAGCGGCTGGCCGACCGGGCAGCGTTCTGGCTGGTCTTCGTCGCCCTCGTGGGCGGCGCACTCACCCTCGCCGTCTGGCTGGTGGCGTCCGACCGCCCCTTCGGCGAGGCCATGCTGTTCGCGATCACGGTGGTCGTCATCACCTGCCCCGACGCACTGGGCCTCGCCACCCCCACCGCGATCATGGTGGGGACCGGGCTGGGCGCCAAGCGGGGGGTGCTGTTCAAGAACGCGATGGCCCTGGAGGCGTCGGCGGGCGTCCGGACCGTCGTGATGGACAAGACCGGCACCCTGACCCGCGGAGAACCGGAGGTCACGGAGGTCGTCGCCGCACCCGGGCAGGATGCGGACGAGGTCCTGCGGCTGGTGGCCGCGGTCGAGCGGGAGTCCGAGCACCCGCTGGCCGGGGCCATCGTCCGCCACGCCGACTCGCGCGGCGCCCCGCCGTACCGGGCCCGTCACTTCGAGAACGTGCCCGGTCACGGGGCGACCGCCGTGGTGGACGGTCACCGCATCGCCGTGGGCAACCGGCGGCTGGCCGAACGGGAGGGCGTGGACCTCGGCCCGCTCGCCGCCCGGCGGGACGAGCTCGCCGCCACCGGCCGAACCGTCGTCATCGCCGCCGCCGACGGACGGGCCGCCGCCCTGATCGGTATCGCCGACGCACCGCGGGAGACCTCCCGGGCGGCGGTCCGCGAGCTGCACGCGCTGGGCGTCGAGGTCGTCATGCTCACCGGCGACAACCGGGCCACCGCCGAGAGGATCGCCCGCCAGCTGGGCATCGACACCGTGATCGCCGAGGTCCTGCCCGGCGACAAGGCGGCCACCGTCGCCGAGCTCCAGCGCGGCGGCCGCACGGTCGCCATGGTCGGCGACGGCGTCAACGACGCGCCCGCCCTCGCCCAGGCCGACCTCGGCATCGCCATCGGCGCGGGCACCGACGTCGCCATCGAGACGGCCGACCTCGTCCTGATGCGCTCCGACCCGCTGGACGTCCCCACCGCGCTGCGCATCGGCCGCGGCACCCTGCGCAAGATGCGCCAGAACCTGGGCTGGGCCATCGGCTACAACGCCATCGCCCTGCCCATCGCCGCGGGCGTCTTCGAACCCGCCACGGGGCTGGTCCTCCGCCCCGAGATCGCCGCTCTTTCCATGTCCGGATCCAGCATCATCGTCGCCGTCAACGCCCTGGCCCTCAAACGCCTCCGCCTGCCCGGTCCCGACCCCGCGGACCCGGCGGCCCGGGGCGCCGGCAAGGACGGACAGCCGGGTTCCGGCCCGTCACACGCGCGGGCCGGGAGCGGTCGTACGGTGGAGACATGACGGGTCACGAGCCCCGCTCGCATCCGCAGTCCCGGCGACCGCCGCGGACCGTCCTGCTGCTTGCCCTCGGGCTCCTGATCGGGCTGCTCGGCATGCACGCCCTGGGCACGGCCGCCGCCCTGCCGCCGCGGGAGGGAGCCGGGTACGTCCCGGTCCACCACGCCGCGACCGCCGAGGACGCCCCACGCCACCAGTGCCCGGACGGCGAGGACGGGGCGCCGGCCCGGCACACCGGCCACGCGGACCGGATGTGCGCGTCCGCGGCACTGCCCGGATCCCCCGGCATCCTCGCGCCGGACACCGCGCCTCTCACCGGCCGGCCCGGCGGCCTCGCCCACCTCCCGGCCGCCCTGCCGATCGCCGCTCTGGCCTACGAGCCCGCCGGCGGACGGGCACCGCCCCTGATCACCGAACTCCAGACCATGCGGACATGAGGGTCCGTGCCCAGGCCTGCGCCTGCGCCTGCGGGCACAGGGCGCGGACCGCACAGCCCTTCCCTCCGCATCCGATCACTGGAGTCCAGAGACATGAACACGCACCGATCCCTGCCGCGCCGCGCGGCCTTGGCGGCCACGGCGTTCGCAGCCGCACTGGTCGTCGCCGCGTCCGGCGGCGGCGAGAGCACGGTCACGGCCGACACGAGCGCCGCGGCCTCGACCACGACCACGACCACGCCTGCGTCGACACCGGACGACCGGCACAACCAGGCGGACGTCGCGTTCGCGCAGGGGATGATCCCCCACCACCGCCAGGCCGTCCTGATGTCCGACATGGTCGCCGCGCACGGCGCCTCCGCCGACGTCAAGACGCTCGCGGCCGAGATAAGGAAGGCACAGGTCCCGGAGATCGAGACCATGTCCGGCTGGCTCAGGGCATGGGGCGAGAAGGTTCCCGCCGGCACGGGCATGGACGGCATGGGCCACCGCGACGACGGCTCCGGCATGCCCGGGATGATGGACCACCGGGAGATGGGCCGGCTGGGCGACGCCCGGGGCAACGCCTTCGACACCATGTTCCTGACCATGATGATCGAGCACCACGAAGGCGCGATCGACATGGCCGGGACCGAGAAGCAGCGGGGCGCCTACGGTCCCGCCAAGGATCTGGCCGACGCCATCATCACCTCCCAGACGGCCGAGATCGCCCGGATGCGGCAGATGCTCGACGCCGGACGGCCGTAGGGGGACCGGGCCCGCGGCCGGACTGCCGCCCCCTGCTCCTGTCCCGTCACCTTGCTGCTGTACGGTGCGCCGGTACATCTGCCGGAGCGGTCGGGGAGCAAGTGATGGGCGTGGCGTCGGGGTCGGCGGGCGCGGGCGGGTTGAAGCGGCACCTGGGTGTGTTCGACGCCGTGATGATCGGCCTGGGGTCGATGATCGGGGCGGGGATCTTCGCGGCCCTGGCTCCGGCGGCCGGTGCCGCCGGGTCGGGGCTGCTGCTCGGCCTGGCGCTGGCGGCGGTGGTCGCGTACTGCAATGCCACGTCCTCGGCGCGGCTCGCCGCCCGCTACCCCGCCTCGGGAGGGACCTACGTCTACGGGCGTGAGCGGCTGGGCGAGTTCTGGGGCTACCTCGCCGGCTGGGCCTTTGTGGTCGGCAAGACCGCCTCCTGTGCGGCGATGGCGCTGACCGTCGGCTCCTACGTCTGGCCCGGGCAGGCCCACGCCGTCGCCGTCGCGGCCGTGGTGGCGCTGACGGCCGTCAACTACGCCGGAGTGCAGAAGTCCGCCTGGCTCACCCGGGTCATCGTCGGCGTGGTGCTGGCCGTCCTGGCCGCGGTGGTGGTCGCCGCCTCCACTTCCGGCGCCGCGGACGCCGCCCGCCTGGACGTCGGGGGCGACGCGACCTTCGGCGGGGTTCTCCAGGCGGCGGGCCTGCTCTTCTTCGCCTTCGCCGGCTACGCCCGCATCGCCACGCTCGGGGAGGAGGTCCGCGACCCAGCCCGCACCATTCCGCGGGCCATCCCGCTGGCTCTCGGCATCGCGCTCGCCGTCTACGCCGCCGTCGCCGTCGCCGTGCTGCTCGTGCTGGGCCCGCAGGGGCTGGCGGACGCCGCCGCTCCGCTGTCGGATGCCGCACGTGCCGCGGGCGCGGACCGGCTGGCGCCGGTGGTCCGGGTGGGCGCCGCGGTGGCCGCGCTCGGCTCGCTGCTCGCCCTGATCCTGGGGGTCTCGCGGACGACGCTGGCCATGGCCCGCGACCGCCACCTGCCGCACGCGCTGGCCGCCGTGCACCCGAGGTTCCAGGTGCCGCACCGTGCCGAACTCGCGGTCGGCGCCGTCGTCGCCGTACTCGCCGCCACCGCCGACCTGCGGGGCGCCATCGGCTTCTCCTCCTTCGGCGTGCTCGTCTACTACGCCGTGGCCAACGCCTCCGCCTGGACGCTCACCCCCGGCGAAGGGCGGCCGGCACGGATCGTTCCCGTCGTCGGCCTGGCCGGCTGCCTCGTCCTCGCCTTCGCCCTGCCCGCCTCCTCCGTGGTCTCCGGAGCGGCGGTGCTGGCCGTCGGCGTCGCCGCCTACGCGGTGCGCCGTGCGCTGTTCACCCGGGAGCCGTAGGTCCGGCGCGGGCGGGTGGCGGTCCGGTTCAGTCCGACGACGCTTCGGCCGCGCGGCGGTACTCGGCGTTGATGCGCTGGGCCTCTTCGAGCTGGTCTTCGAGGATGATGATGCGGCAGGCGGCCTCGATGGGGGTGCCCTGGTCGACGAGTTCCCGGGCCCGGGCGGCGATGCGCAGCTGGTAGCGGGAGTAGCGGCGGTGTCCGCCCTCGGAGCGGAGCGGGGTGATCAGGCGGGCCTCGCCGATGGCGCGGAGGAAGCCCTGGGTGGTGCCGAGCATGGCGGCGGCCCGGCCCATCGTGTAGGCGGGGTAGTCGTCGTCGTCGAGACGATCGTCGAACGATTCGCGTGCTGTCATCTGCACCTCTCTCACGGAACGCGTTGAGGGGCCCTGGCGCCGTACGGCACCAGGGCCCCGAAGGAACTACTACACCATCTGTCGGCCCTGACATGGCGCCGACCCTGTACTTCCGCCGCCCCGGCGCAGAGTCTGCCGGGAGTGCGGGGATCGCGGCTGCTTGACCGGAGACCACCTCGCTGTCGATGTCCTGCGGTACCCGGGCTCGACTGCCCGCCCGGGCGATCCTGATGGCGCTCTGTTCCTCCGTTTCTTCCCTCGGTGTGCTCTGCACTTCACTGCTTCACTGCCCAGCCGCACCTGCGGCTGTCGGCGGCTCCTGATCACTGCGAGCCGCCCGGTGCGGTGGTCAGCCCCGTCGCCGTCCTACGCTCAACCTGGCTTCGGAACTCCACCGCCGCACCGTCCTGCGGACATGCAACTACGTACTGCTTCCTGGCAGTTCGTCTCTGCCAGGCCCTGCGGACCGTCTGCGTTACGAGAGAAACCATACCCCCGCCGCTGCGGAAAATCTACTTCAGCCGCGACAGATTTTCGGATCCGCCGGAAGAAGGCCGGCACTCCGGGACCCCGCCCCCGGCAGGGAGCCGCCGCAGCCGCGGCGAAGAACCCTTTGATCCCGTTCGGCCGATACGGCCAGGATGATCGTATTTTTCCTGCGCTAGAATCCTTTACCGAGCCCTTACGCTCCGTTGAGCGGGTTCGCGCTCAACTTCGCGGACGCCGTGGGCGGCCCGCCGATGCCGGACGGAAGAACGGGGGACGACGTGCGACGACACTGCAACGCCCCGACCCTGCCCTCCGCTCCCGCGGATCAGCGCTTCCGCCCGTTCCGGGGCCGTGCCCTGCGGGCCGTCCGCGTCGACAACGCCCCCCGCGGCCGCGTGCCTGATATCGGCCTCAGCGGCTCCGGCGACCGGCGCTTCTGACACGTTCCCGGCTCGGGGCCCGCCTTTCCCGGCCCCGTCGGCCCGACGCTCCATCCGTCGCCCGGCTCGCCGGGCGTACCCGGGTCACTCGCCGGTGCGTCCGCCGGCGGCGCGCCCCCGCGGCCGCTGATCCGTCGGATCTCCGCCCGCGGCACCCTCGCTCCGTTCCCCCGCCC
>NZ_RPSE01000119.1:0-15600 GCF_003949955.1 Streptomyces sp. WAC05292 | reverse complement strand
GACCATGCCCACCGCCGAGCAACCGCTCCCGGCGCCCCCCGCCCTCCGGGACCTGGCCCCGCTCCTGCGCGCCGATGCCGCCGGCGGCCCAGCGGGCGTCGGCCGACAGCTCCTCGGCGGAGGGGTCGAGCCCGGCGGCCCGCAGCAGCCGTGCCAGGTCCCGGAGGGCGGGGGGCGCCGGGAGCGGTTGCTCGGCGGTGGGCATGGTCTCACCTCGGGCGGTCGAGGCGCTGGATGAGGAGGTCGGCGAGGTCTTCACGGGTCGGGGGGGCGGCGTAGTGGGTGAGGTAGATGGCGTTCAGGAGCTGGTCGGCGGCGACGAGTTCGGACTGGGAGCGGCTGAGGAACTCGCGGATGAGGTCGGCGCCGAGGCGGGCGGCGTCCTCGCCGAGGTGGGCGCGGACCATGGTGGCGAGGCGTTTCTCGCCGGGCTGGCCGAGTTTGAGCTGGATGCAGCGGCGCAGCAGGGCGGCGGGGAAGTCCCGTTCGCCGTTGCTGGTCAGGATGATGAAGGGGAAGGCCCGGCAGCGGATGCGGCCGTCGCGGACGGCGACCTTGGCGCCGTCGTCGGTGAGGACGTGCACCTCCGGCTCGGTCTCCGCGACGCGTTCGAGTTCGGGCAGGGTGAACTCGCCCTCCTCCAGGACGTTGAGGAGGTCGTTGGGGAGGTCGATGTCGCTCTTGTCGAGCTCGTCGATGAGCAGGACGCGGGGGCGGAGGGCGGGCAGCAGGGCGGTGCCGAGCGGTCCGAGCCGGATGTACTTGCCGATGCCGGGGGCGCCGCCGGGGTCGCCGCCGCCGGCGGCGATCTGGACGTCCTGGAGGCGGGCGATGGCGTCGTAGCGGTAGAGGCCTTCCTGGAGGGTGGTCCGCGAGACGACGGGCCAGCGCAGGACGCGGCCGAGTTTCAGCTCGTGGGCGACGGCGTGCGCGAGGGTGGACTTGCCGGTGCCGGGATAGCCGGTGACGAGGAGCGGGCGGCGCAGGTAGAGGGCCGCGTTGATGGCCTCCAGCTCCTCCGGTTCGGGCCGGTGCAGTTCGGCGGCCTGCCGGTGGGCGCCGAGGCGCCGGGCGACGTTGCCGTCGGCGGAGCGGGCCGACGGCGGCGGGTCGACGGGGGGCCCGCCGTCGAAGTCCCGCCAGGGCGGCGGTTCGGGCAGGGCGTCGATGCCGTCGTGCGGTTCGCCGACGCCCCGGTAGATCAGCCATTCCTCGTTCACGTCTGTCCCCTCCCGCCCGTCACAGGTCCCCCTGGAGCGGCTCGTCCTCGGGCAGGGCGCGGGCCGGGTCGTCCCAGACGAGGGCCGTCCCGTCCGACCAGTACGCGTCCGGGTCCGCCCCGTGGGAGCGGGCCCGCAGCGCCTGGAGCCGCACCGGCAGTGGTGCCCCGTGCCCCGCCTCGGTCAGCTCCTCGCGCAGTCCGCGGTGGAACGGCGCGCAGGACTCCCCCGGGTCGGCCGGGGGGCGCCGGGTGACCGCGACCCCGTATCCGGCCTCGCGGACCGCGTGCAGGGACCCGAGGGTGGGCTCCTGGTCGGCGGCCCGGCAGTGCACCGGCACGGTGTTGTCGGCGAGGCCGTCCAGCCAGGCCGGGGAGGGGCTGCGGGGCCGGCCGTGCGCGCAGTCGGCGCGCTCGTCGAGCAGGGGCCCGGTCTGGACGCGGCTCCAGCGGTCGGCCCGGCGGTGGGCGGCCTCCGGGTCGGGCGGCGGGCTGCCGGCGGCGTGTCCGCCGCTTCCGGCGGGGTAGCGCAGGACGACGGGCCGCTGGACGCCGAGGGGGACGCGGCCGGTGACGGTCCACGTGTCGACGGGCAGCCCGAACAGCTCGGGGGCGACGGCCACTTCGAGGGCGGCGGGCGCCTCGTGGGTGTCGCAGCGCCGGAAGGCCTCGGCGAGGGAGTCGCGCAGCGCCTCGGGCAGGCCGGCCCGGGTGACGCGCACGCCGGAGCCGACGGGGGTGAGGCGGCCGGGGTGGGAGGGCCCGGCGAGGACGGAGACCCGCCAGTCGTAGACGTCCTCCCAGCCGTGCGCCCAGGCCTCCAGCAGGACGGAGGGGCCCTGCGGCATGGCCTGCGCGGGCCGGCCGGGGCCGTGGGCGGGCCGGCCGGCGCGGGCACGGCGGCGCCGCTCCCGCTCGGCGAGGCCCAGGTCGTGGCGTTCGCCGAGTTCACGGCGCAGCGGGCGCCACAGCCGCTCGGCGGTGGCCCGCACCCAGTCCCACAGTTCCTCGTCGGCGCCGGGGGCGGGCGGTTCGCGGTGGTCGGCGACGCTGATGTCGGTGGCGTAGCGGAGCATGGCGGCGGCCTCGCCGGTGCCGCCGGGCGGGTCGTGGAGCATGCCGAGGCCGTCGCGCCAGCTCAGCGGGGCCGGCAGGGCCGGGTCGGGTTCCTCGCCGCGGGCCGCTTCGACGAGGGCGCGCACGGCCTCGGAGGAGCCGGGCGGGGGTAACTCGGCGAGCAGCCCGCACAGGGTGGTGATCTCGGCGGGGGTGAGGCGGGGGCCGCCGTAGGGGTCGGCGGCGGGGAGTTCGCCGTGCACGTCGGTCCAGGTGCGGCGGCTGTCGAGGTCGCTGAGGTGCTCGTCGTAGTGGTACAGGTCGTGGGCCTGCATGACCCGGCGGTACAGGCCGATCTGCCCGGCGGCGTCCAGGGGCAGGGTGCGCAGCTGGACGACGGAGACGGCGAGCCCGCCGCCGCCGGTGTGCCGGCGGGCCTTGACGACGCCGACGACCTCGCCGCGGCCCAGGTCGACGACGGGTCCGCCGGACATGCCGGGCTCGATCTCGTCGTCGTCGCCGAGGCGGAGGGCGGCGCCGCCGGCGGCGGTGCCGCGCAGGCGGGTGGTGCGGCCGGTGATCTCGGGGATGCCGAGGTCCTCGGTGCAGCCGAAGTACGCCACCTCGTCCAGGCGGGGCCGGGCGCGGTCGGTGAGCCGGACGCACGCGTGCGACACCGGGGCGAGGACCCGTACGAGGGCCAGGTCGGGCAGGTCCCACAGGGCACGCCGGGCGGGGCGGCGCTCCTCCAGCCGCTCGGGCAGGATGCATTCGACGCGGCCGGTGACGGTCCCGGTGGTGCGGGGGCCGGAGGAGAAGGTGATGCCGATCTCTCGTCCCACCAGCCGCACCGCAGCACCCCCCTCGCCCACGACGTGGGCACACGTCAGTACCCAGCCCGGGGCGATGAAGAATCCGCTGCCCCAGGTCGGGTGGTTCCCCCGGTCTGCATACCCGCCGGGGGCGGGGTGGACGCGTACGGTGGCTGCCTGGACGAGGGGTTCGAGGAGTTCGTAGGCGCGCGCGGGGCCGCCGGTGCGCCGGTCCAGCATCCGCACCCCCTCACGTTCGACGGCATTCCAGGCTAGCGCCGGGGCCGCGACGGGGGGAGGCCTTGCCCGGCCTGCGGATTATCCTGGCGGGAAACGTCCCCATGCACACCTTCATCACGCACGGAGCCCGACTTGTACTTCACCGATCGCGGCATCGAGGAGCTGGAGAAGCGGCGCGGCGAGGAGGAGGTCACCTTCGAGTGGCTGGCCGAACAGCTGCGCACGTTCGTCGACCTCAACCCGGACTTCGAGGTCCCGGTGGAACGCCTGGCCACCTGGCTGGCCCGCCTGGACGACGAGGACGACGAGGACGAGTAGCCCTCCCGGCACCCGCGCCGGCGCGGGCCACCCCCGCGCCCGCACACGCCCCCGCCCGCCGCCCGGACCCCCCGGCCGGCGGGCACCCGCATGCGGGGGCACAACCCGCCCCCGCCACCGCCTCCGCGGAAATGACCGAAACCAACCGCGCACCGGATGCCCGGCGGGGGCGGCGGCGGGCTCAGGTGCGCAGCGGGCGCGGCTTGAGCGGGCGCAGCGGGGAGCGGTCGCAGGCGGAATGCACCCAGCCGTCCGGCCGGGCCCCGGACGCCGAGTGCCGGATGATCCGGATCCCCTCGCCGAGAACCGGCCGCCGGCAGACGGCACAGATCCGCCCCGCCTCCGTCATCGGCCGGCCGCCGGGCGGGGACAGGACCAGACGTCGGCGTCGAGGAGCATGGCTCCCTCGTGACCGGTGACCACGCCCCGGTAGACGGCGCCCGCACCGAGCACTTTCCTGCAGGCGACGCACGCCCTGCCGAGCGCCTGCTCCGCAGTCAGGTCCCGGAAGTCCTCGGGAAGCGGCGCCTTGTGGCACGGGGTGGTGGTACGTGTCTCCATGGTGATGCTCCCTCGGGCGGTGTCAACGGGTGGCCGGGGCAGCAGCGGCACGTGTCCTCGGTGGCCGGCGGGCGTGTGCCCTGCTGTGCGACCACCATGTCGGCTGACTTCCGGCCCGATCCACTACCGGGCCCTATAGGGCCGCCCTATATTCCCGGCATGGAGGCGGAGTTGGACGTCTGGGTGCACCCCGACCTGCGCGCAGCCGCGGCGGCCGAGGACTGGCCGACGCTGCTGAGGACGTGGCGGAAGGCGACCCACAGCAGCCAGAGCGCGCTCGGCGCCCTCGTCGGCCTGGCGCAGCCGGACATCTCGGCGATCGAGAACCGGCGGCGCGCGGTGGCCTCCGTCGAGGTCCGCCGGCGCATCATCGAGGGCCTCGGCATCCCCGCCGAACTGCTCGGCGGCGCCGGAGCCGAGATGCCCTTGCCCTCCCTCGTCCTGCCGGGCCTGGTGGCCGATCCGGACACGGAGCGCCTACGGCACATCACCGCATCCGGGATGCGGCTGGACGCGGCCTCGCTCGCTGCGGTGGAGCGGCTGTTGGCCGAGCACCGCCGGGCGGAGGACACGCTCGGCTCGCGGGTCATGTCCGCGGTGGTGGCCAAGCAGTTCGAGGCTGTGGCCGGCCTCTACGACCAGGCGCGCGGCCCTCTCGCCGACGGGCTGGTGCGGGTGATGGCCGAGTACGCGCAGTTCCTCGCGTGGATGGCGCAGGACCAGGACGACGCGGCACTGGCGCTCGCCTGGTTCGACCGTTCCTACGACTGGGCCCTCGAATCCGGCCACGGCGACATGGCCGCCACCACCATGAGCATGAAGGCCCACGTCGCCTGGTCCGGGGGGCGGGCCCGGCGCACCATCCGCCTCGGTGAGGCCGCGGCATCCACGCCGGGGGCGAGCGACGCGACCCGCGGCCTGGCCGTGCAGATGGCCGGCCGCGGTCACGCCCTCGACGGGGACGCGGACGCGGCGTACCGCCGGCTCGACGAGGCGCAGCTGATCATCTCGAATGCGGCCGACGCCCCGCCGTGGCTGTACTTCTACGGCGAGTCCTGGTTCGCGGCACAGCGCGGCATGGCCGACCTGCACCTGCGTGACTGGCGGAGCGCGATCGAGAACCTGAGAGCAGGATTGGCCGGGTTCGCACCCGCCTTCCGACGCGACCGGGCCTGGTACGGGGCGTGCCTGGCCCGCGCGTACGCCGGCGCCGGAGAGCCCGAGGCGGCGCTGACGACAGCAACGAGCGTCCTGGCGGACGCATCCGAGATCGGCCGCCCCCACGCCTGGGGCGAACTCCACAGGGCGGGCGGCCTGCTCCTCCGGCGGGGCGCCCCGGAGGGCCGGCTGCTGGTGGCCGCACTCGCGGAACGGGACTGACGGGTATCCGTCGCCATGGCGATGCCGATCAAGGGGGCATGTGATGCCGTTGACCGTGCCGACCTGGTCTGACCTCCTCGGCTCGGCCGAGCGCACGGCCGTCCACCTGGAGATGCGCGACGCGTACGCCGTCGACTACGAAACCGGCCCGTTCGCAGACTGGAAGGCCGGCCACCGCCACGACCCCGCCGATCGGGCCTCCTGGTGGCGGCCCTGGCTGGACCTCATCGCCGCCACGGTGGACCGCGGCGTGGCCGTGCGCCGCGCCCGTATCGTCTCCGAGCCGGTCAGCGAGTACACCCGCTTCCTGTACGACGGCACGTTCACCAATGTGGCGGCCGGCGAGGAGGTGCGCTGGCTGCCGAGACGGCAGGCCGGCACCCTGGCCCTGCCGGGGAACGACTTCTGGCTCATCGACGGCCGGCTCGTCCGCTGGAACCACTTCACCGGGGACGGCGCATCCGCCGGCGGGGAGATGAGCGACGACCCGGCCGCCGCCAAGCTGTGCGCCGACGCGTTCGACGCGGTGTGGGAGCGTGCCGTCCCGCACGATCGGTACCAGATCCGGTAGACCCGTGAGAAGGAGACCCAGGTGGCTGACGACCTGTCCGCGGTGGCGAGGTTCCTCTACGAGGCCGGCACGCTGAAGCACGCACGCCGCACCGGCTGGTGGATGGCCGGCGTCAGGGACCCCGAGAGCGTCGCCGAGCACTCCTGGCGCACCTCGCTCATCGCCTCGCTCATCGCCAAGCTGGAGGGCGCCGACCCGGCCCGGGCCGCTCTCCTCGCGGTCTGGCACGACACCCAGGAGACCCGCACGGGGGACGTGAACCACCTCGGCAAGAAGTATGCCGCCAGCGCCGACCCCCGGGCCGTGACGGCCGACCAGACGGCCGGCATGCCCGAGGTGCTGGCGTCGGCGATCCGGGAGCTGGTCGCCGAGTACGAAGCGAAGGACTCGGCCGAGGCGATCTGTGCGCGCGACGCCGACAAGCTGGAGTGCATGCTCCAGGGCATCGAGTACCGGGCCCAGGGCCACGAGGCGGCACAGCGGTGGATCGACAACAGCCGCGCCCGGCTCACGACCGAGACGGGCCGGCGGCTGGCCGACGGGCTCCTCGGGCAGGGCTCCCTCGACTGGCTGCGGGCCGCCATGGGAGAGGCGGACTGAGCCCGCCGCCGAAACGCGAACGGCCCGGCCGCGCGGGCGGCCGGGCCGTCTGCGTGCGCTCTGACCGGCAGCGCAGCGGGAGGCGGCTCAGGCGGCCTTGGTCTCCCAGAAGATGCGGTCGATCTCGGCGATGAGGTCGAGGGCCTTCTGGCCGGTCGCCGGGTCGTTCGACGCCTTGGCGGCCGAGAGGGCCTTCAGGGTGTCGTTGACCAGGGTGTGGAGCTGCGGGTACTTCTCGAAGTGCGGGGGCTTGAAGTAGTCGCTCCACAGCACGGAGACGTGGTGCTTGGCGAGCTCGGCCCGCTGCTCCTTGATGGTGATGGCCCGGGCGCGGAAGTCGGCGTCCTCGTTGGCCTGGTACTTCTCCTGGACGGCCTTGACCGACTCGGCCTCGATGCGGGCCTGGGCCGGGTCGTAGACGCCGCACGGCAGGTCGCAGTGGGCGGAGACCTTCGCCTTGGCGGCGAAGAGGCGGGAAAGCATGGAGATACTCCTCCTCGTGATCGTCTTCTCAAGGGCGAGATTACTCCGTGCGAAGGCGGATTTCGCGAGCGGCCCCGGAGGCTTGGGACAAAAGTCCGAGGGCGGGCGGGCAGCGGTGAGCGAACGTACGGGCCCGTGCGGCACCATGCCGTGGGGGGCAGCAGCGGGCGAGGAGGTCGGGCATGGCGGGCGGAAGGGGCACCCGGTTCGAGGTGCTGGAGGTGGCGGGGCCGTCGATGGTGCCGACGCTGCTGCACGGGGACCGGCTGGTCGTGCGGTACGGGGCCGCGGTCAGGCCGGGTGACGTGGTGGTGCTGCGCCACCCGTTCCAACAGGACCTGCTGGTGGTGAAGCGGGCGGTGGAGCGGCGCCGGGGCGGCTGGTGGGTGCTCGGGGACAACCCGTACAACCAGACCGGCGACAGCACCGACTACGGGACGGTGCCCGAGGAGCTGGTGCTGGCAACGGCCGTGCTGCGCTTCCGGCCGCGCCCGGCGGATCAGAGCTCGCTGAGGGCCCGGCTGTCCTGGGCGGTGTCGGCGCTGCGGCCGCTGCGGGCGGACGCCTCGGCCTCCAGGCGCTTGCGGGCGCGGTAGGCGGCGACGTTCGCCCGGGTGGCGCAGCGGTCGGAGCAGTAGCGCCGGGACCGGTTGGTGGAGGTGTCGAGGTAGGCGTTGCGGCAGGGCGGGGCCTGGCAGAGGCCGAGCCGGTCGGGGCCGTGCTCGGTGAGGTGGAAGGCGAGGCCGAAGGAGGCGATGGCCGCGTAGCCGGCGGAGGCGTTCGAGGGGTGGTCGGCGAGGTGGATGTGCCAGTCGGGGCGGCCCTCGTCGTCGAGGTACTGGTGGCCGGAGACCTGGGGGCTGACCGGGAACTCCATCAGCAGCGAGTTCAGCAGGTCGACGGCGAGGACGTGGTCGCCGCCGTCCGCGGCCTCGAAGACGGCGCGCAGGCGGCCCCGGACGTTGCGGAAGCGGGTCACGTCGGTGTCGGTGACCCGGCGGGCCATCTGGACGCTCTCGCCGAAGAGGGCGCGGACGGCCTCGACGGAGGTCAGGGCGTCCTTGTTGCGGGCCGGCTCCTCGGTGTTGACCAGGCGCACGGCATAGTCCGAGTAATGGGCCAGTTCCACTTGTAGTCCTTACGGATGCGGATTAGGGTTCGCGGTAACCGCTGATGCTGATTCGAGGGTATTACGGGACGGGGCGGAGGGGTTCGCGATGGCAGAGACCGGGGCCACGACCGACTGGCAGGCCTGGCAGGACAGCTGGGACCGGCAGCAGGAGTGGTACATGCCCGACCGCGAGGAGCGGTTCCGGGTGATGCTCGACATGCTGGAGGCTCTGGCGGGCCCCACCCCCAGGGTGCTGGATCTGGCGTGCGGTACGGGAAGTATCACGGACCGCGTCCTCAAGCGGTTCCCGGGAGCGGCGAGCACGGGCGTGGACCTGGACCCGGCGCTGCTGACGATCGCGCGGGGCCACTTCGCGGGCGATTCCCGGGCCTCCTTCGTCACCGCCGACCTGAGGGACCCGCAGTGGACGGCGGCGCTCCCCCACGACCGCTACGACGCCGTCCTGACGGCCACGGCCCTGCACTGGCTGCACAGCCCACAGCTGGCCGTCCTCTACCGGCAGCTGGCCCCGCTGCTGCCCGAGGGCGGCGTCTTCATGAACGCCGACCACATGCCCGACCCCTCGACCCCGCGGATCAACGCGGCCGAGCACGCCCACCGGCACGCCGGCATGGACCGCGCCAAGGCGGCGGGCGTGCCGGACTGGGCCGAGTGGTGGGCCCTGGCGGCCGCCGACCCGGTGCTCGCCGAGCCGGTGAAGCGCCGCTTCGAGATCTACGGCGAGCACGCCGACGGCGACACCCCGGACGCGGCCTGGCATGCGCGGGCACTGCGCGAGGCGGGCTTCGCGGAGGCGCGGACGGTGTGGTGCTCGCCGTCCGACGCGCTGGTCCTCGGTCTGAAGTAGGACCTTCCGCTCACCTTCACGGGAACATCCCGGGAGCATCGGAAGAAGCGGCGCCCCGTGCGCACGCGGGAGGGGCGGCACGGTGACCGTGCCGCCCCTCCCGGATGACCGTCCTGCGCGCTCAGAGCACCTTGGACAGGAACGCCTTCGTCCGGTCGTGCTGCGGGTTGCCGAGGACGTCGCGCGGGTGGCCGGACTCGACCACGACGCCGCCGTCCATGAAGACGAGGCTGTCGCCGACCTCGCGGGCGAAGCCCATCTCGTGCGTGACCACGACCATGGTCATGCCCGACTCGGCCAGGTCCCGCATGACGTCGAGGACGTCGCCGACGAGCTCGGGGTCGAGCGCCGAGGTGGGCTCGTCGAAGAGCATCAGCTTCGGCTCCATCGCCAGCGCGCGGGCGATCGCCACGCGCTGCTGCTGGCCGCCGGAGAGCTGGGAGGGGTAGTTCCCGCCCTTGTCGCCGAGGCCGACGCGGTCGAGCAGCTTGATGGCGCGCTCGCGCGCCACCGCCTTGGACTCGCGCTTGACCATGACCGGCGCTTCCATGACGTTCTCGATGGCCGTCATGTGCGGGAAGAGGTTGAAGCGCTGGAAGACCATGCCGATGTCCCGGCGCTGGGCCGCGACCTCGCTGTCCTTCAGCTCGTAGAGCTTGTCGCCCTTCTGGCGGTAGCCGACGAGCTGGCCGTCGACGTACAGCTTGCCGCCGTTGACCTTCTCCAGGTGGTTGATGCACCGCAGGAAGGTCGACTTCCCGGAGCCGGAGGGCCCGATCAGGCAGAACACCTCACGCGGGGCGACCTCCAGGTCGATGCCCTTGAGGATGTGCGCGGCGCCGTAGGACTTGTGGACGCCCTCGGCCTTGACCATGGCAGTCGTCATCAGGCCACCGCCTTCCGGTTCGAGAGGCGGGTCAGGTTCGCCTTGAGCTTCTGGAGCGGCGTGGGCGGCAGGGTGCGCAGCGCACCGCGGGCGTAGTGCCGCTCCAGGTAGTACTGGCCGATCGAGAAGATGCTGGTCAGGACCAGGTACCAGATCGACGCGACGAAGAACATCTCCATGACCGCGAACGAGGTGGACGCGATGTCCTGGGCCGCGCGCAGCAGGTCGAAGTACTGCACGGCGACGACCAGCGACGAGGTCTTGAGCATGTTGATGAACTCGTTGCCCGTCGGCGGGACGATCACGCGCATGGCCTGCGGGAGGACGACGCGGCGCATGGTCTGCGTCTGGGTCATGCCGAGGGCGTGCGAGGCCTCGGTCTGGCCCTCGTCGACGGACTGGATGCCGGCGCGGACGATCTCCGCCATGTACGCGCCCTCGTTCAGGCCGAGGCCCAGCAGGGCGGCCAGGAACGGCGTCATGACCTGGGTCATCTCGTCCTTGTAGAACCCGAGGTTCAGGATCGGGAAGATCAGGGCGAGGTTGAACCAGATGAGGAGCTGGACGTACACCGGGGTGCCGCGGAAGAACCAGATGTAGAACCAGGCGATCGTGCTGGTCACCGGGTTCTTCGAGAGCCGCATGACCGCGAAGAGGACACCGAGGACCAGGCCGAGCGCCATGGAGGCGATGCTGATCCAGATGGTGTTGCCCAGACCCCGCAGGATCGTCGGGTCGAACATCTTCTCGGGCACGGTGGCCCAGCGCACGTTGCCCTGCGAGAAGGCGTAGGCGAGCGCGGCGGCGAGCGCGAGGACGACCACGGCGCTGATCCACCGGCCGTAGTGGCGCACCGGGATGGCGCGGATCGCCTCGGGGGGGACGGCCCCGGCCGGCGGGGTGTCCGCCGGGCCGGAGGCCTTGTCGAGCTTGTCAGTCACAGTGACTGCCCTTCAGTGGTGCAAGGAAGACGAAGTACGAGGGGAGTACTCCGGGTAGGTCACTGGCCGGCGTTGACCTTGGCTTCGGTCACGGCACCGGAGCCGGCGTTCCACTTGTCGAGGGCGGCCTTGTAGGTGCCGTCCTTGATGATCGCGTCCAGCGCCTGCTGGAGGGCGTCGCGGAGCTCGGTGTTCTTCTTGTCGACGGCGATGCCGAAGAAGCCGGCGTCCGTCGGGTTGGCGATGGCCTCGAAGTCGTTGCCGCCGCCCGCGGTCTTCGCGATGTACGCGGCGACCGGCGAGTCGTTCAGGTCGGCGACGGCGCCGCCGGCCTTGACGCGGGTCTGGGCCTCGGCGTCGGTCGGGAAGGACTCGACGGTGAGCTCGCCCTTGCCGTCCTTCTTGCACTTCTCGGCCTGGTCCTTGGCCGACTGCTCGTAGGTGGTGCCGCGCTGGACGGCCACCTTCTTGCCGCACAGGTCGTCGAGGGTCTTGATGCCCTCCGGGTTGCCCTTCTTGACCAGGATGCCGGTGGAGGCCTGGAAGTAGTCGACGAAGTCGACGCCCGCACCGGTCTTGTTGCCCTTGTCGTCCAGGCCGTCCTGGCGGGCCTTGGTGTCGGTCAGCGAGGACATGACCACGTCGCTGCGGCCCGTCTGCATGCTGCCGATCAGGGTGTCGAAGGTGCCGGACTCGAACTTGAACTCCACGCCCAGCTGCTTGGCCAGGGCCGCGGCGACGTCCGGGTCCACACCGACGATCTTGCCGCCCTCGGTGAACTCCATCGGCGCGTACGTGGCGTCGGTGCCGACCTTGATGACGCCGGCGTCCTGGATCTTCTTCGGCAGCTTGGAGAACAGCGGGGCGCTGCTGTTGGCCGCCTGGCCCGACGGCGTCGTCGAACCCTTGTCGGTCTGGTCGCCGCAACCGGTGAGGATCAGGGCGCCGGAGACCGCGATCGCTGCGACCGCGGCGATCCGGGACCGGGCGGCGGTCGTACGACGGGTGGTGCTTGCGGTCATGAGCAGGTTCCTCCGGCTGAGCAGGGAAAAACAAGCGAGAACGGGTCGGGCACGCACCTTCGAGTGTCGCGACCTCGTGCGGTTACGGCATCTTGCCATTCGGACTGACGCATTCAGGCAGTTCGTCAGGTCAAAATCGGATAACGGGTGCCCCGAAGTGCCCTCCATGACTGCGGAGCGGACGCCCATGCGCCGAAGGAACAGCTGTGACCTGGCCTTTTTGACGGATTATTTACGGAGCGTCTCGGCCGCCGGACCGAGCTCTTTGGACCTTTCGCCGAAAACCGGACAAGAGGCATCCAGTCCAGCCGGAATCGACTCGTCTGGGTGACTGTTCTTCGGGTACAACGGATCCTTACACCCCTCATCCGGGGCTCAGGGCGCGCGTGCGGCGCGCCCCGCGCGTTCGAACCTCCCCTTCGCGGAGGCGGGCCAACCGCCGATGCGGAGTACGGACGCGGTGCCCGCCCACCCCTTAACCAGGAGTGGCCAACCCTCAATGATTCAAAGACTTAAGGGGTCTAGAACAGTGGCAGCGGAGATCGTCAATCCTCGCAGCGACAGCGTTACGGACAACAACCCGGACGCGGTGTTCGCACTGCACCGGGGCGGCAAGATGGCCATTCAGGCCACGGTGCCGGTCCAGAACAAGGACGACCTGTCCCTCGCCTACACGCCCGGCGTGGCGAAGGTCTGCACCGCGATCGCGGAGCAGCCCGAGCTGGTGAACGAGTACACCTGGAAGTCCAACGTGGTCGCTGTCGTCACCGACGGCACGGCCGTGCTCGGACTCGGTGACATCGGGCCCGAGGCCTCCCTTCCGGTGATGGAAGGCAAGGCCATCCTCTTCAAGCAGTTCGGCGGTGTCGACGCGGTCCCGATCGCGCTCGCCACCAAGGACACGGACGAGATCGTCGAGACCGTGGTCCGGCTCGCCCCCTCCTTCGGCGGGGTGAACCTGGAGGACATCTCCGCGCCCCGCTGCTTCGAGATCGAGCGGCGCCTCCAGGAGGCCCTCGACATCCCGATTTTCCACGACGACCAGCACGGCACGGCCATCGTGACGCTGGCCGCCCTGCGCAACGCCGCGAAGCTCACCGGGCGCACGCTCGGCGACCTGCGGGCCGTGATCTCGGGCTCCGGCGCGGCGGGCATCGCGATCGCCAAGATCCTCGTGGACGCCGGGATCGGCGACGTGTGCGTCACCGACCGCAGGGGCGTGGTCTCCGCGGACCGCACGGACCTGACGGACGTGAAGGCGGAGATCGCCGGCCTGACGAACAGGACCGGCCTGACCGGCTCGCTGGAGAAGGCGCTCGCCGGCGCGGACGTCTTCATCGGCGTCTCGGGCGGCACGGTGGCCGAGGAGGCCGTCGCGTCGATGGCGAAGGACTCCTTCGTCTTCGCCATGGCCAACCCGAACCCCGAGGTCCACCCGGAGGTCGCGCACAAGTACGCGGCCGTCGTGGCGACGGGCCGCTCGGACTTCCCGAACCAGATCAACAACGTGCTGGCGTTTCCCGGCATCTTCGCGGGCGCCCTGAAGGTCCGCGCAAGCCGGATCACCGAGGGCATGAAGATCGCCGCTGCCGACGCCATCGCGGGCGTCGTGGGCGACGAGCTCGCCGCCGACTACGTGATCCCGTCGCCGTTCGACGAGCGCGTCGCCGAGGCGGTCGCGGCCGCGGTGGCCGCCGCCGCCAAGGCCGACGGGGTGGCCCGCCTGGGCTGACCGCGGCACCGTGCGTGGAGGGGCCCGGCCGGATCCGATCCGGCCGGGCCCCTCCACGTGTGCGCCCGCCCGCGGCACGCACCCTCCCCGCCCCCGAACGGGGAGGGGTCGCACCGCGTCGGCGAGTCGTTCGAGGAGCCGCCGCGCGGGCCTCGGACATCTCGGAGCAGGCGCGCCCTAAATGACAGGCTCATGACGAGCTCGGCCGCGCCGGGCTGAATACTACCGGCCCACCTGACGCGATCTCGCCATTCCGCTTGGCGTCCGAAATACGCCAAGACCGCAGGTACAGCGTGTAGTTGGGCCTGCGACAGACAGTTCCGTTCCGGCGCCGGCGCCCTCTGTTCCGAAGGACGCCGCCACTCCCCCGAACGGTTCCCGCCAAGGCCGTACGCATCCCCCCGGCGGGCGCGGCGGCCCCTGCCGGCGCCGCGCCACCGGTGCGACGAAGGCCTCACCGCCGATGTGCCGACAGGGCTGGTACCGCCGCCTACCGGGCGGTAGCGTCGCGGCATGTTCGCTGCCTATGCCGCCCGTATCGACCGTGACCAGCCGCTGAGCGGCCTCGAACTGGGCGAGCGCCCGGCTCCGGCGGCCCGCCCCGGCTGGGTGACCGTGAACGTCAAGGCTGCCTCCCTCAACCACCACGACCTCTGGTCGCTGCGCGGGGTAGGCCTCGGCGAGGACAAGCTCCCGATGATCCTCGGCTGCGACGCCGCCGGCATCGACCAGGACGGCAACGAGGTCGTCCTGCACTCGGTGATCGGCCAGAGCGGCCACGGCGTCGGCCCGGACGAGCCCCGCTCGATCCTGACGGAGCGCTACCAGGGCACGTTCGCCGAGCAGGTGTCCGTCCCCGCATGGAACGTGCTGCGCAAGCCCGCCGAGCTCACCTTCGAGGAGGCCGCCTGCCTGCCCACGGCCTGGCTGACGGCGTACCGGATGCTCTTCACCAACGCGGGCGTCCGGCCGGGCGACTCGGTCCTGGTGCAGGGGGCCGGCGGCGGTGTCGCGACCGCCGCCATCGCGCTGGGCAGGGCCGCCGGGCTCCGCGTGTACGCGACCAGCCGGGACGAGGCCAAGCGCAAGCGGGCCGTGGAGCTCGGCGCCGCGGACGCCTTCGAGCCGGGCGCCCGCCTGCCGCACCGCGTGGACGCGGTCATCGAGACGGTCGGCGCGGCCACCTGGTCCCACTCGGTCAAGTCGCTGCGCCCCGGCGGCACCCTCGTCATCTCCGGCGCCACGAGCGGGGACCGCCCCGCGCACGCGGAGCTCACCCGGATCTTCTTCCTGGAGCTCAAGGTGGTCGGCTCGACGATGGGCTCGAAGGACGAGCTGGAGGACCTGCTGTCGTTCTGCGCGGCGACGGGGCTGCGGCCCGTGATCGACGAGGTGCTGCCGCTGGACCGGGCCCGCGAGGGCTTCGAGAAGCTGGCCGCCGGCGACCTCTTCGGCAAGGTCGTCCTGACCGTCTAGTTCCGGGGCGGCGTTCCGCCGGCCTGTCCCCCGGCCCGCCTCCGCAGCGCCGCCGCCCCGCCCGCCGGTGCGGCGGGCGGGGCGGGGACGGGCGGCGGCGTCAGCGGGAGGGCCTCAGGGCCGCCGCGATGCGGGCGGCCGCCGCCGCCAGGTGGGCGTGCGCCTCCTCCAGCTGGGCCGCGGTGACGCCGTGGTCGCGGGCGGCGTCGCGGACGCCGTCGCGGAAGCGGTCCAGCAGCCGGTCCAGGTCGCGCACCGGATCGCCGGTGCGCGGCACGTCGGCCGCCCAGGCGGCGGCCTCCGGCGCCGGGGCGCCCCCGGCGC
>NZ_RPSE01000118.1:0-15597 GCF_003949955.1 Streptomyces sp. WAC05292 | reverse complement strand
GGACGGCGGTTCAGCGGCCGGCCGCACGGGCGGCGTCCAGGCGGCGGGCGGCCGCGCCCGCCGTGCGTTCCGCTTTGTGGAGGGCCTGCTCGGCCTGCCGGTGCCGGGAGCGGGCGGCTCCGGCGGCCGCCGCGGCGGCGCCCGCCGGGCCCGCCGCGGCCGCGGCGCCCGCCCGCAGCGCCGCCCCGACACGAGCCCCCGGGCGGGCGGCCCGCTGCCGGACCGCACGGCACTGACCGGCCCTCAGGTTCCGCCGTCCCGTGCCTGATCAGCGCCAGTCGGGCGCCAGAGCTGGGCCGATGTGGTCGAGGTAAGCCTCGGTCAGGTCGCGGATCGCGGTGATGCCGGTGTCGTCGCCCTGTCCCCACAGCCGCCCGGTGACCCTCATCACTCCGGAGAACGCGGCGACGGCGACGCGCGGGCGGGGGTCGGCGTCCACATCCAGGCCCTCACGCTCCGCGATCAGCCGGGCGATCCGCTCCTCGACCTCGGCCGAGCGGCGCAGGTGCGCGGCGAGCAGCGCCGGCGTCGACTCGATGAGCCGGTAGGTGCGCATGTAGAGGTCGACGGGCACCACCTCCGACAGGGCCTCTTCGAGGCTGCTCCAGGAGTCGCGGAGCGCGCCGCGCAGCGCAGTGAGGGGTCCCTCGCCGGCCGGGCGGGCCCGCAGGGCGGCGAGGAAGTGGGAGTCGATGAGGTCCTGCGCGGCGAAGGCGACCTCCTCCTTGTTGGCGAAGTAGCGGAAGAAGGTGCGCTGGGAGACGTCGACGGCGTCGGTGATCTCGTCGACGGTGGTCTGCTCGTACCCCTGCGCGATGAAGAGGAGGAGGGCGGCGCGCAGCAGCGCGTCCCGGGTGCGCTGCTTCTTCCGCTCGCGCAGGCCGGGCGCGGACGCGGGCCGCTCGTCGGTCATCACCGCGGGGAGTCCTTTCCGGGACGGGCCGGCCGCCCCCTGATCTGACGCTGAGTGAGCGGTCAGGGTACCCGTGAGCGACGTGACAGCGACTGCCTCGTTAACCCGTTTGTGAAGTGTCAGTCGCTGTCAATAGTGTGGCGGCATGACTCATCAGAGCACCGTCGACGACCGCGACGACAGCATCCCCGTCAAGGAGCCGGGCGGGGGGCCGGTCGGCAACGCACTGCGCGGCCACCCCTGGCTGACCCTCTTCGCCGTGGCGATCGGCGTCATGATGGTCACCCTGGACGGCACCGTCGTCGCCGTCGCCAACCCCGCGATCCAGCAGGACCTCGGCGCCTCCCTCGCCGACGTCCAGTGGATCACCAACGGCTACCTGCTCGCCCTCGCCGTCTCCCTCATCACCGCCGGCAAGCTCGGCGACCGCTTCGGACACCGGCAGACCTTCCTGATCGGCATCGTCGGCTTCGCCGGGGCGTCCGCCGCGATCGGCCTCTCCACCACCGTCGAGTTCGTGATCGGCTTCCGCGTCGCCCAGGGCGTCTTCGGCGCCCTGCTGATGCCCGCCGCGCTCGGCCTGCTGCGCGCCACCTTCCCCGCCGAGAAGCTCAACATGGCCATCGGCATCTGGGGCATGGTCATCGGCGCCTCGACCGCTGCCGGCCCCATCGTCGGCGGCCTCCTCGTCGAGAACGTCAACTGGCAGTCCGTCTTCTACGTCAACATCCCCGTCGGCGTCATCGCCCTGGCCTTCGGCCTGGTCATCCTGCTCGACCACCGCGCCGAGAACGCCCCGCGCTCCTTCGACGTCCCCGGCATCCTGATGCTGTCGGTCGCGATGTTCTCGCTGATCTGGGCGCTCATCAAGGCCTCCGAGTGGGGCTGGGGCGACCTGTGGACCCTCCTCTTCCTCTTCGTGTCCCTGGCCTTCTTCACCGCCTTCGCCGTGTGGGAGTCCCAGGCGGACGAGCCGCTGATCCCGCTCGGGATGTTCCGCTCGCTGCCGCTGTCCGCGGGCACCGTGCTGATGGTGCTGATGGCGTTCGCCTTCATGGGCGGCCTGTTCTTCGTCACCTTCTACCTGCAGAACGTCCACGGCATGAGCCCCGTCGACAGCGGCCTGCACCTGCTCCCGCTGACCGGCATGATGATCATCGGCTCCCCGCTCGCCGGCGCCGCCATCACCGCTGTCGGCCCGCGCATACCGCTCGTCGCGGGCATGGCCGCGACCGCCGCCGCCTGCTTCGGGATGGCCGGCCTCACCCCCGGCACCGGCACCCTCGAGATGTCGCTCTGGTTCGCCCTCCTCGGCCTGGGCCTCGCCCCCGTCATGGTCGGCGCCACCGAGGTCATCGTCGGCAACGCCCCGCTGGAGCTCTCCGGTGTCGCGGGCGGCCTCCAGCAGGCCGCCATGCAGGTCGGCGGAAGCCTCGGCACCGCCGTCCTCGGCGCCGTCATGGCCGGCACCGTCAGCGACACCTTCGGGGACAAGTGGGCCGCGGCGCAGCTGCCGCCGCTCACCCCCGAGCAGCAGGAGCTCGCCGAGAAGGGCGTCCAGGTCGGCCTCGCCCCCGTCCCCGAGGGCGTCCCCGCGCCGGTCGCCGAGACGATCACCAACGTCGCGCACGACACCTTCGTCTCCGGGATGAGCACGGCATTCACCGCCGCCGGCGTCGTGGCCGTGGCCGCCGCCGTCGTGGCCTGCTTCACCAAGCGCGGGGAGAACGCCGCCGCGGGCGCGGGCGCCGCCCACGTCTGAGCCCGCCCCGCCGCGCGTCAACACCGTGCACCGCACAGCCCCGCCGGACCGCTCCGGCGGGGCTTGCGCCTATCAGGGTGGACCCGGCCGCAGCCCCTTCCGCCCGGCCGTCGCCGCAGGTCAGCGTGGACCCACAGCGCTCCCGGAAGCGGTCCGGGGCGCTCCCGTCCACCAAGGAGCCGATCCGTCATGCGTACGAGTTCACCCGCCGGTGCCGTTTCCGCCGCCGCCACCACCGCCACCGCCCGTACCGCCGCGGCCCGCGCCACCGGCGCCCGTACCGTCACCGCCCTCGCCGCGGCCGCCCTCGCGCTCACCGCGCTCCTGCCCGGCACCGCCCGCGCCGCCCAGACCGGGCCGGCCGCCGGACCGCCGCCCGCCCGGGCGGTGCCGTGCGCCGCGGGCCAGCTCTGCCTCTGGGCCAAGCCCGACTTCAAGGGCACCCGGCACGCGTACGAACTGAGCACCCTCGACATCAACAGCTGCACCGCCCTGCCCGCCGGTGCCAGCGCCCAGTCGCTGGCCAACCGCACCGGGCGGCCGGTGACGACGTACCAGTCCGCCGAGTGCGCCGAGACCGGGGAGTTCCAGACGTATCCCGGCGACGGCGTGCAACTGCCCCAGTCCGGCTACCTCGTACGGGCCTTCAAGGTGTGGGAGCGGTAGCCGCCCGGCCCCCGGGCGCCGGGGCCGCCGCGGGCGCGGGCGCGGGGACCGCGAGGGCGGCCGGCCCGTCCGGGGCGGCCCCGCGCAGCAGGGCCACCTCGGCACGCAGCGCCCGCACCTCCGCGGCCAGGTCGGCGATCGCGGCGGTCTGCTCCCGCTCCACGCGGTCGTCCCGCTCGAAACGGGAGATGAACCAGGCGGCGATGTTCGCGGTGACCACACCCAGCAGCGCGATCCCGGACAGCATCAGGCCCACCGCGAGGAACCGGCCCAGGCCCGTGGTGGGCGCGTGGTCCCCGTACCCGACCGTCGTCATCGTCGTGAAGCTCCACCACACGGCGTCGCCCAGGTTCCTGATGTTGCCGTCGGGGGCGTCCCGCTCCACGCTCAGCACGGCGAGCGAGCCGAACATCAGCAGGCCGACCACCGCACCCGCCACATAGGTGGTCAGCCGGATCTGCGGAGCCATCCTGGCCCGCCGCCCCACCAGGACCAAGGTCGCCACCAGCCGCAGCAGCCGCAGCGGCTGGACCATCGGCAGCGCCACCGCGACCAGGTCGAGCCAGTGGGCGCGCACGAACGACCGCTTGGCCGGCGACAGCCCGAGCCGCACGAGGTAGTCGGCGGCGAAGGCGCCCCACACCAGCCACTCGACCAGCGTGCACGCCCGCTGCACACCCGGCCCCGCGTCCGGGAGGACGATCGGCACGGCGTAGGCGACGGCGAACGCGACGGCGAGGACGAGCAGCGGAGCCTGCGTCCGCCGCTCCCATCGCAGCCGGCGGGAGGCTTCCTTCATACGCAGCATCGTAGGGAACGCCCGGATCCGCCCGAGCCCCCCACCGGACCGGCCCGCGGCACACCCCGCACAAGCCGGCGGGCCGGGGCGCACGCTCCGCACCCCGGCCCGCCGCCGAACTCCTGCCCGCGCCTGCCAGGTCGTCTAGGCGTCGCCGCCCGCCGGGCCCGGGTCGGCCGCCGCCACGTCCAGCAGCCGGTAGCGGTCCACCGCCTGCTTGAGCGCGGACCGGTCGATCCGGCCCTCCTTCGCCAGCTCCGTCAGCACCGCCAGCACCACCGACTCCGCGTCGATGTGGAAGAAGCGGCGCGCCGCACCCCGCGTGTCCGCGAAGCCGAAGCCGTCCGCACCGAGCGAGGTGTACGCACCCGGCACCCACCGGGCGATCTGGTCCGGAACCGCCCGCATCCAGTCCGACACGGCGACGAACGGCCCCTGCGCCCCGGACAGCTTCCGCGTCACGTACGGGACCCGCTGCTCCTCCTCCGGGTGCAGCAGGTTGTGCTCCTCCGCCTCGACGGCGTCGCGGCGCAGCTCGTTCCAGGAGGTCGCCGACCAGACGTCCGCCTTGACGTTCCACTCCTCGGCCAGGATCCGCTGCGCCTCGACCGCCCACGGCACCGCCACGCCCGAGGCCATGATCTGCGCCGGGATCGCGCCGGACGTGCCCGCCGCCACCTTGTGGATGCCCTTGAGGATGCCCTCCACGTCCACGCCGTCCGGTTCGGCCGGGTGCTGGATCGGCTCGTTGTAGACCGTCAGGTAGTAGAAGACGTCCTCGGCTTCGGGGCCGTACATCCGGCGCAGGCCGTCCCGGACGATGTGCGCGATCTCGTACCCGTAGGCCGGGTCGTACGCCACGCACCCCGGGTTGGTCGACGCCAGCAGCTGGGAGTGGCCGTCGGCGTGCTGGAGGCCCTCACCCGTCAGGGTGGTCCGGCCCGCCGTCGCACCGAGCACGAACCCGCGCGCCAGCTGGTCGGCCATCTGCCAGAACTGGTCGCCCGTGCGCTGGAAGCCGAACATCGAGTAGAAGACGTACACCGGGATCAGCGGCTCGCCGTGCGTCGCGTACGCCGAGCCGGCCGCGATCAGCGAGGCCGTGCAGCCCGCCTCCGAGATGCCGTCGTGCAGCATCTGCCCGGTCGGGGACTCCTTGTACGCCAGCAGCAGCTCGCGGTCGACGGACTCGTACTGCTGCCCCAGCGGGTTGTAGATCTTGGCGCTCGGGAAGAACGAGTCCATGCCGAAGGTGCGGTACTCGTCCGGCGCGATCAGCACGAAGCGCCGGCCGATCTCCTTGTCCCGCATCAGGTCCTTCAGCAGGCGCACGAAGGCCATCGTCGTCGCGATCGACTGCTGGCCGGAGCCCTTCCTGACCGCCGCGTATGCCTTGTCGTCCGGCAGCTCCAGCGGACGCGCCCGCACCACCCGCGTCGGGACGTAGCCGCCCAGCGCCTTGCGGCGGTCGTGCATGTACTGGATCTCCGGCGAGTTGCGGCCGGGGTGGTAGTACGGCGGGGCGCCGCTCTCCAGCTGCGCGTCGGTGATCGGGATGTGCAGGCGGTCGCGGAAGCGCTTGAGGTCGTCGACCGTCAGCTTCTTCATCTGGTGCGTGGCGTTGCGGCCCTCGAAGTTCGGGCCGAGGGTCCAGCCCTTGACCGTCTTGGCCAGGATCACCGTCGGCTGGCCCTTGTGGGCGCGGGCCGCCGCGTACGCCGCGTAGATCTTCCGGTGGTCGTGGCCGCCGCGGCCCAGGTGGAGGATCTGGTCGTCGGACATGTCCGCGACCATCGCCCGCAGCCGCTGGTCGTCGCCGAAGAAGTGCTCGCGGATGTACGCGCCGGTCTCCGTGGCGTACGTCTGGAACTGCCCGTCCGGCGTGGAGTTCATCTTGTTGACGAGGATGCCGTCGCGGTCCTGCGCCAGCAGCGGGTCCCAGGAGCGGTCCCAGATCAGCTTGATGACGTTCCAGCCAGCCCCGCGGAAGATCGACTCCAGCTCCTGGATGACCTTGCCGTTGCCGCGGACCGGGCCGTCGAGCCGCTGGAGGTTGCAGTTGACGACGAACGTCAGGTTGTCCAGGCCCTCGCGCGCCGCCAGCGAGAGCTGGCCCAGCGACTCCGGCTCGTCCATCTCGCCGTCGCCGAGGTACGCCCAGACGTGTGACCTGGAGGTGTCCGCGATCCCGCGCGCCTCCATGTACCGGTTCATCCGGGCCTGGTAGATCGCCCCGATCGGGCCGAGGCCCATCGAGACCGTCGGGAACTCCCAGAAGTCCGGCATCAGCCGCGGGTGCGGGTAACTGGACAGCCCGTACGGGGCCTTCGACTTCTCCTGGCGGAACGCGTCGAGCTGCTGCTCGGAGAGCCGGTCGAGCAGGTAGGCGCGGGCGTAGACGCCCGGGGAGGCGTGGCCCTGGAAGAAGATCTGGTCGCCGCCGTCGCCCTCGTCCTTGCCGCGGAAGAAGTGGTTGAAGCCGACGTCGTAGAGGGAGGCCGAGGAGGCGAAGGTGGCGATGTGGCCGCCCACGCCGATGCCGGGCCGCTGGGCGCGCGAGACCATGACGGCCGCGTTCCAGCGGGTGGCGTTCAGGACCTTGCGCTCGATCTCCTCGTTGCCGGGGAAGAACGGCTCGTCCTTGGTGGCGATCGTGTTGACGTAGTCGGAGCTGCGCATCTCGGGCACGGCCACGCGCCGCTCGCGGGCCCGCTCGATCAGCCGCAGCATCAGGTAGCGGGCGCGTTCGCGACCGCGTTCGTCCACGGCGGCGTCGAGGGAGTCGAGCCACTCCTGCGTCTCCTCCGGATCGAAGTCCGGTACCTGGCTCGGCAGGCCGCCAATGATGATCGGATTGCGATCGGATGCGGAAGCCACGCTGTTCCTTCGCTGTCAGGGGAGTCGTGCCTTGGTTTCGCCGCCTCCCATGGTCTTACGCTCGGTCGGAATCGTCATCTCTACCACTGGGTAATCCCTGGAGTCCCGGGGATTGCCGAAGACGTGCCGCGAGGGGCTCCCGCCGGAGCCCCCGCCTCCGCGGCCGCCGGCAAGCGGTTCGCAAGGGCGTTCGCCCCTCAAACAGGTGGGAAAGTCAGCGTGTGATGCCGAATGAGCCGGAATGGTGTGGGATGAATCACCACAGGGACACGCGGGAAGGCTGAAAGTTGCGGCGAGACGGCCGCAATCGTCACCGTTTCGACGGTCTCCGCGGCCGGGTACTTGCGCGATCCGCCGCGCCCGTGTGGACTACGCCCAATGCTGCGCGCACGCGCGCGGCCCGAAGACATTCACCGAACATGAGCAGGAGGCACCCCGTGAGCGCGACCGCGGACCACGCGGAGAGCCTGGCCGCCCGGCTGGGTTTCCAGTCCGAACAGGTGGTCCAGGAGATCGGCTACGACGACGACGTCGATCAGGAGTTCCGCGAAGAGGTCGAGGAACTGATCGGCAACGACCTCGTCGACGAGGACTACGACGACGTGGCCGATGCGGTGCTGCTGTGGTTCCGCGACGAGGACGGCGACCTGACCGACGCCCTCGTCGACGCCACCGAGCTGGTCGAGGACGCCGCGCTGATCCTGCTGCTGACCCCGAAGACGGGCCGCCCCGGCTACGTCGAGGCCAGCGACATCAGCGAGGCCGCCGAGACGGCCGGCCTGTCGCAGACGCGGCCCGTCAGCGTCGGCAAGGAGTGGGCCGCCAGCAAGCTGGTGACCCCGAAGGCCGCCAAGTCCAAGCGCTGAGCCACGCGCCGCAGCCAGCGGAGACACACCCCGCCGACCCTGTCGGCGGGGTGTGTGCGTTCCGGACGGGCCCCCTTCGGCGACGGCACATTAGGCTTGGGCCACCCGAACAGCCCAGAGCGGGGTGCGGGAACGAAGGGATGCGACAGATGGCCATCGAGGTCGGCAACAAGGCTCCGGACTTCGAGCTCAAGGACAACCACGGCGCCACGGTGCGGCTCTCCGACTTCCGCGGGGAGAAGGCCGTCGTGCTGCTCTTCTACCCGTTCGCCTTCACCGGCGTCTGCACCGGCGAGCTGTGCGAGCTCCGCGACCAGCTGCCCCGCTTCCAGAACGACGACGTCCAGCTCCTGGCCGTCTCCAACGACTCCGTGCCGACCCTGCGCGTCTTCGCCGAGCAGGAGGGCCTCGACTACCCGCTGCTCTCCGACTTCTGGCCGCACGGCGAGACCTCCCGCGCCTACGGCGTCTTCGACGAGGACAAGGGCTGCGCGCTGCGCGGCACCTTCATCATCGACAAGGACGGCGTCGTGCGCTGGACCGTCGTCAACGGCCTGCCCGACGCGCGTGACCTGAACGAGTACATCAAGGCCCTCGACAGCCTCTGATCCGGCCCCGGGGCTCCCGGCGGCCGGGTTCCGCGTGAAACCTCGTCCGGGTGGGAACCGGTCACTAGGATCGACACGTTGATCGGGTAGCCCTGCCGGCCCGCCGCCGGGAGGGTCCATCGCACGACAGGGGCACCGACCCCGCACTCATGAACCCATTGGAGGACCCGTGGGAGTCAGCCTCAGCAAGGGCGGCAACGTCTCGCTGACCAAGGCCGCACCGAACCTGACGGCCGTGCTCGTCGGTCTGGGCTGGGATGCCCGCACCACCACCGGTGTCGACTTCGACCTCGACGCCAGCGCGATCCTGACCAACGACCAGGGCAAGGTCGCCAGCGACGCCAACTTCGTGTTCTTCAACAACCTGAAGAGCCCGGACGGCTCCGTCGAGCACACCGGCGACAACCTCACCGGCGAGGGCGAAGGCGACGACGAGGCGATCAAGGTGAACCTGGCGGCCGTCCCGGCCGACGTCGCCAAGATCGTCTTCCCGGTGTCGATCTACGAGGCGGAGAGCCGCCAGCAGAGCTTCGGCCAGGTCCGCAACGCCTACATCCGCGTCGTGAACCAGGCCGACAACACCGAGCTCGCCCGCTACGACCTCTCCGAGGACGCCTCGACCGAGACGGCCATGGTCTTCGGCGAGCTCTACCGCAACGGCGCGGAGTGGAAGTTCCGCGCCATCGGCCAGGGCTACGCCTCGGGCCTGCGCGGCATCGCGCAGGACTTCGGCGTCAACGTCTGAGCCCCGGGCTGCCGGCCCGCCGGCAGTCCCACCCGTCCGGCGTCGTGCACACCGCGTGTACGGCGCCGGACGCGCTTGGCACCGATCCACCGCCGGCCCGCCGGAGCACCCCGGGGGCGCCGCGACCACCACGTCGTCCGGGGAGGACTTCAACATGGGCGTCACACTCGCCAAGGGGGGCAACGTCTCCCTGTCCAAGGCCGCACCGAACCTCACCCGGGTCCTGGTCGGTCTGGGCTGGGACGCGCGCTCGACGACAGGGGCCGACTTCGACCTCGACGCCAGCGCGCTGCTGTGCCGCGACGGCCGGGTCCTGGGGGACCGGTACTTCGTCTTCTACAACAACCTCAAGAGCCCCGAGGGCTCCGTCGAGCACACCGGCGACAACCTCACCGGCGAGGGCGACGGCGACGACGAGTCGATCCTCGTCGACCTGACCAAGGTCCCGGCCGAGGTCGACAAGATCGTCTTCCCGGTGTCGATCCACGAGGCGGACGCCCGCCGCCAGACGTTCGGCCAGGTCACCAACGCCTTCATCCGCGTCGTGAACGACTCCGACGGCCAGGAGCTCGCGCGCTACGACCTCACCGAGGACGCCTCCGACGAAACCGCGATGATCTTCGGAGAGGTCTACCGGTACGGGGGTGAGTGGAAGTTCAGGGCGGTGGGTCAGGGGTACGCATCGGGCCTCAGGGGCATCGCTCTAGACTTCGGGGTCAACGTTTCGTAAAAGCCGTACAAGATCATGGGGTGCCAGTGGTTCTGAAAACCTTCGGCTGGTCGTTCGCCATCACGGCGCTCGGCCTTGCCTTCGCCGCTTGGCAGTGGGGGTGGGAGGCGTTCGGGGTCGTACTGATCCTGTCGATCCTCGAGATCTCGCTGTCCTTCGACAATGCGGTCGTCAACGCCGGAATCCTGAAGAAGATGAATGCCTTCTGGCAGAAGATCTTCCTCACCATCGGCATCCTGATCGCGGTCTTCGGCATGCGGCTGGTGTTCCCCGTGGCCATCGTCGCGATCAGCGCCAAGGTCGGCCCGATCGAGGCGGTCGAGCTCGCCCTCGAAAACCCGGCGCAGTACGAGGCGCTCGTCACCGACGCCCACCCGGCGATCGCCGCGTTCGGCGGAATGTTCCTGTTGATGATCTTCCTCGACTTCATCTTCGAGGAGCGCGAGCACAAGTGGCTGGCCTGGCTGGAGCGGCCCCTGGCCAAGCTCGGCAAGGTCGACATGCTCTCGGTGTGCGTCGCCCTGATCGCCCTCCTGGTCTCGGCGATGACCTTCGCGACGAACGCCCACACCAGCGCCGGCCACGCGGACAAGTCCGCCACCGTGCTGCTCGCCGGCGTCGCCGGCCTGATCACTTACCTCATCGTCGGCGGCCTGTCCTCCTACTTCGAGAACAAGCTGGAAGAGGAAGAGGAGCGCGAGCACGAGGAGGAGGAGAAGGCCAAGGCCGCGGGCAAGCCCGTCTCCGCCGTCGGCCTCGCCGGCAAGGCCGCGTTCTTCCTCTTCCTCTACCTCGAAGTCCTGGACGCGTCCTTCTCCTTCGACGGCGTCATCGGCGCCTTCGCCATCACCAACCACATCTTCTGGATGGCGCTCGGCCTCGGCATCGGCGCCATGTACGTCCGTTCGCTGACGGTCTACCTGGTCCGCCAGGGCACCCTCGACGACTACGTCTACCTGGAGCACGGCGCCCACTACGCGATCGGCGCCCTCGCCGTCATCCTGCTCGTCACCATCGAGCACGAGATCAGCGAGCTCATCACCGGCACCATCGGCGTCATCCTGATCGCCGCCTCCTTCTGGTCCTCGGTCCGCCGCAACAAGCGGATGCAGCTGGAGGGCGCCACCGTCGACGCATGACCGCGGCGGTAATGCGGAACGCTCAACTGCGGGGCGGCCCGCCGGGTCCACGGACCCGGCGGGCCGCCCCGTCCGCGTGACCGCGCCCCCGCGCGGGCGGCGCGGACACGACCGCACGAGACCGAGGGGATCAGGGGATCCCGGAAACAGAGGGGGGACCGGGGGATGGGATTTTTCGACGGGATCAGGGGGAGTCGGGCCCTCGACTTCGACGCGGGCGGCCCCGCGTCGGCGATCGAGCTGACCCGGAGGCGCCCGACGGTGTCGCTGACCAAGCAGGGCGCGGTCCACGGCAATCTGCGCGTGAACCTCTCCTGGCGGATGCGCTCCTCCGACATCGGCGGCCGCGGCGGCCTCGGCGCCGGGCTCCTGAGGCACCCGTTCAGGCTGTTCAAGCCGGACATGGTGCAGGCGCACACGCAGGGCGTGGTCAACGTCGACCTCGACCTCGGCTGCCTGTACGAGCTCGCCGACGGCACCCGGGGCGTCGTCCAGCCCCTCGGCAACCTGCTCGGCGACCTCAACGACCCGCCGTACGTGAAGCTCAGCGGCGACGACCGGTTCGGGGCGCCCTCCGGGGAGACCGTCTACGTCAACCTCGACCACGCCGACGACATCAAGCGGCTGCTCGTGTTCGTCTACATCTACGACCAGACGCCCGCCTTCGACCGGACGAACGCCCTGGTCACCCTCTACCCGGGCACCGGGCCGCGGATCGAGATCCCGCTGGACGAGCGGCAGCCGGAGGCCCGCTCCTGCGCGGTCGTCTCGATCGAGCACGTCAAGGGCGAGCTGATCGTCCGCCGCGAGGTGAAGTTCGTGTACGGCTTCCAGTCCGAGCTGGACCGGCTCTACGGGTGGGGGCTGCAGTGGGGGCGCGGCTACAAGAGCAAGGCCTGACCGGCCCGCGGGGCGCCGGGCCGGACGCGCCGACCGGAGGAGGCGCCTGCCGGAGCGGGCGCCGCCCCGGCGGGCGGCGTCAGCGGCGCATGAACTGCGGGCCCTGCACCGGCAGCCGGAACGCCGGGTCGGCGCCCGGCCCGGGGGACACCGGCTGCGGGTACCCGTACGCGGGCGGCGCGGCGGGCGGCGCCTGCGTCGGCGGGGCCGGCTGCTGCGGCAGCGGAGTCGGCGGCGCCATCGCGGCCGTCCGGTCCGGGTCGGGGGCACCCGCCCCCGCGGCGGCACCGGCGGCACCGGCGGCACCGGCCGCCGCGGACGCGCCGCCCGCGGCGGCCTCGGCGGCGCTCTCGTCGACCGAGATCCCGTGGTCCGTCGCCAGTCCCACCAGGCCGTCCGAATAGCCCTCGCCCAGGGCGCGGAACTTCCACGCATCGCCCCGCCGGTACAGCTCGCCGCAGATCAGGGCCGTCTCCGCGCCCGTCTCGGGCCGCACGTCGAAGTAGGCCACCGGCTCGCCGCCGCCGCTCGCCGCGGCGTCGTACAGCAGGATCCGCAGGTCGCGGACCCGCTCGAAGGGCACGTCCTCGGCGGAGGCGACCACCAGGACCCGGTCCACCGCGGACGGCACGGCCCGCAGGTCCGCCTGCACGGCGTCCGTGACCGCATCACCGATCTGCTTCTTGCCCAGGCGCCACACCGCCCCCGAGGGGTGGCGGGGCTGGTTGTAGAAGACGAAGTCCTCGTCCGACCGCACCCGGCCGTCCGGGCCCACCAGCAGGGCGGAGGCGTCCACGTCCGGGACGTCGGCGCCGCCGGTCCAGCGCAGCACCGCCCGGACCGCCACCGAGGTCACCGGGATGTTCGAGCCCTTCTGCATCGCGTGCGTCATGCCGGTCATCCTGCCCTCCCGGGGCCGCGCGGAACAACGCGGCCCCCCGCAGCGCCCGTGTCCCCGCCGAAACGGGTGGGCATCGTGGAAGAGGGTTACCTGAACTTCATGTGCTGGAGGAACTCTGGGCTGACGTTCATACGTACTATTACCGGCCACGCCAATCGGGCCGCCGAGCCAGCACGGGAGAGCACATGCGTCACTTTGGGCACGTATCGCCCGCGGTTCGCGAGAACCTCTTCCACCAGGAGCCGGCCGAGTTCACCGCCGCCTCCCCCGCCCGCCTGCTCGCCGCCGCCCTCGGCGCCACCCTCTACAGCCCGGCCACCCGCCCCAAGCTCGCCGCCGACATCCGCAAGCAGGCCGGCCGCGGCGTCGTCTCCATGGTCCTCTGCCTGGAGGATTCCATCAGCGACGGCGACGTCGCCGACGCCGAGGACAACCTCGTCCGCCAGTTCGCCGACCTCGACGCCCTCGGCGCCGCGGACGGCACCGAGCCGCCGCTGCTCTTCATCCGCGTCCGCACCCCCGAGCAGATCCCCGACCTCGCCCGCCGCCTCGGCCCCTCCGCGCACCACCTGGCCGGATTCGTACTGCCCAAGTTCACCGAGAGTCGCGGCGCGGCCTTCCTCGACGCCGTCGCCGAAGCCGAGCAGCAGACCGGGCTCCCCCGGCTGTACGCGATGCCCGTCCTGGAAACCCCCGACCTCCTCCATCTCGAAACCCGCGCCGAAGCCCTCGCGGGCGTCTCCCGCACCGTCGGACGCCACCGTGACCGCGTCCTCGCGCTGCGCCTCGGCGTCACCGACTTCTGCTCCGCGTACGGGCTGCGCCGCACCCCCGACATGACCGCGTACGACATCCAGATCGTCGCCGGGGTCATCGCCGACGTCGTCAACGTCCTCAGCCGCGCCGACGGCACCGGCTTCACCGTCACCGGCCCCGTCTGGGAGTACTTCCGCCGCCAGCAGCGCCTCTTCAAGCCGCAGCTGCGCCGCAGCCCCTTCCTGGAGGAAGGCGTCGAGGAACTGCGCACCGCCCTCATCGAACACGACCTGGACGGCCTGCTCCGCGAGATCGAACTCGACCGCGCCAACGGCCTCCTCGGCAAGACCTGCATCCACCCCGCCCACACCACCCCCGTGCACGCCCTGTCCGTCGTCTCCCACGAGGAGTTCAGCGACGCCCAGGACATCCTGCGCCCCGAGCGCGGCGGCGGCGGCGTCATGCGCTCCGCGTACACGAACAAGATGAACGAGGTGAAGCCCCACCGGGCCTGGGCCGAGCGCACCCTGCAGCGCGCCGAGGCCTTCGGGGTGGCGAAGGAGAACGTCGGCTTCGTCGACCTGCTCACCGCCGGACTCCAGGTGTGAGCCGGCCGTGGCGGACGGACGGGCGGAACCGGCGCGCGCAACGGGCGCGCACCGGCAGGCAAGGCCGGCGGCATTGACCGCCCCGGCCACGGAGAAGGGCAAGACGATCGACGCGGTGTGGTCGGGAACCTGGGTGGCGGACCGGCTGGGCGTACGCCTGGAAGGAGCCTCCGGCGACCCCGGGGCGCCACGGCTGGACGAACTCCTGGGCCTCGCCCTGCGACGCAATCCCAAGCGGGCCCACCTGCTCGTCTCCAACGTCCTCGGCAAGCACGTCCCCCAGTCCCCGCAGGCCGTCTACACCGCCGGCCACGGCCTCGGCGAGCGCGTCCGCGCCCTCCTCGACGCCTCCGGCGAGGACCCCGCCACCGCGGTCGTCCTCGGCTACGCCGAAACCGCCACCGGGCTCGGCCACTGCGTCGCCGACGGCCTCGGCGCCGCCCCCTACCTGCACTCCACCCGCCGCCCCGTACCCGGCCTGGCCGCGGCCGGCGGATTCGAGGAGAGCCACTCCCACGCCACCTCGCACCTGCTGCTGCCCGAGGACCCGCAGCTGCTCTCCGGCAGCGGGCCGCTCGTCCTCGTCGACGACGAGTTCTCCACCGGCAACACGGTCCTCAACACCATCCGCGACCTGCACTCCCGCAACCCGCGCACCCACTACGTCGTCGTCGCCCTCGTCGACGTCCGCTCCCCGGCCGACCGCGAGCGCCTCGCCGCGTTCGCCGCCGAGATCGGCGCCCGCGTGGACCTGCTGGCCCTCGCCTCCGGGACGGTGCACCTGCCCGAAGGGGTGCTGGCGCGCGGGCAGGCGCTCGTCGCGGAGTACGAGCAGCGGGGCGCGGCCGCGGCGCGGGGCGCGGCTGCGGGTGCTGCGGGAGGTGTGGCTGCGGGTGCGGCTGCGGGTCTGGCCTGCGAGGCCGGTGCGGCCGGAGCCGCCGCCTCCCGCCCGGGCCCCGGGGCCGCCGTACGCATCCGCCTCGACTGGCCCGCCGCCCTGCCCGACGGCGGCCGCCACGGCTTCACCCCCGCCCACCGCGCCCTGCTGGAGGCGTCCCTGCCGCGGCTCGCCGGGCAGCTCGCCGACGCCCTCGGCCCCGAACCCGGCCGCGTCCTCGTCCTCGGCAGCGAGGAGCTCATGTACGCGCCGCTGCGCCTCGCCCGCGCCCTGGAGGAGTCCGGCGCCGCCCCCGAGGTCCGCTTCTCCACCACGACCCGCTCGCCCGTCCTCGCCGTCGACGACCCCGGCTACGCGATCCGCACCCGGCTCGTCTTCCCCGCCCACGACACCCCCGCCGACGGGCCGGGCGACCGCTACGCCTACAAC
>NZ_RPSE01000117.1:0-15639 GCF_003949955.1 Streptomyces sp. WAC05292 | reverse complement strand
CGCGCGTCCGCCGCACCTCGGCATGCCCACCCCAACCGATTCCCCGGGAAGATCCGCCATGTCCGCTCGTACCGCAGTCCGCCGCCCCGCCCTCGCCGCGGGCGCCACCGCACTCGTCGCCGCCGTCGCCGGCACCGTGCTGATGCAGCCGGCCGCGTACGCCGTCCCGGCCGCGGACGGCGGCACCCTGAAGATCACGATGGGCGCGCCCGTCCCGAACACCCCGCTCACCCGCGGCGGAGCGGCGAGCACCTTCGAGCTGACGGTGACCAACCCCTCCGACAAGGCCGCGCCCTTCCACCCGTGGATCCACGGCCTGCCCGCCGGCCCCAGCCGGCTCCGGTCGCAGGACGTGTCCTTCAAGGTCGAGGCGGTCGACGCCCCGGCGACGGACGCGGCCGTCGGACAGCAGGACGGCGGCTGGCAGGGCCTGTTCCACCCGCGGGGCAAGAAGATCGGCGACGGCTTCGAGGTTCCCGCGCAGGGCAAGCTCAGCTGGAAGGTCACCGTCGGTCTCGGCAAGGACTACCCCACCAACAACGGCGACCTGAAGATGGAGGCCTCCACGTACGCCCGCGAGCTGGCGCCCGGCGGCGGCGCCTCCCTGACCTTCACGACGGATCCGGCCGTCAAGGCCGGGAAGTTCACCACCGCGTTCGACCCTGCCACTCCCTGCGAGGGCAGCACGGACACCGACTGCCGTGAGCTGAACCTGAAGTACCGCGCCGACGGTGAAGGCACCTTCGACACCGAACTCGCGACGTTCCTGAGGATCGGCGGGCCGAAGCCCGCCGACACCGACGGCCTGGAGGTGCGGGCGCGGGTGGACGGCACGTGGCGGCAGCTGAAGGGCGAGAGCGGCAACTTCGAGCTGCCGCGCACCGGCAAGGGCTTCGGCGCGGCCTCCGGCGAGCGCTCCGTCCGCCTCCAGGTCAAGCTGGGCCCGAAGGCGAAGCCGGCACAGCGCACCGAGTTCGACGTGGCCGCCGAGTTCGGGCACGCCGAGGGCAACAAGGTGCCGTTCGCCTCCGCCGTCACCAAGATCCAGCTGGCGGCGGCCGCCCCGGCTTCCCCGTCGCCCTCGCCGACCCCGAAGGCGAGCACGTCCGCGTCCGCCTCCCCCTCGCCGAGCCCGTCCACGACGGCCACCGCCACCGCGACGGCCGCCACCACGACCACCACGACGACCACCACCGGCGGCTCCTCCGGCTCCCTCGCCGCGACCGGCGCCGACTCCCGCACCGGCCTGTTCGCCGCGCTCTCCGCGGCGCTGATCGCCGCCGGCGGGGGCGCGGCCTGGCTCGGCGCCCGCCGCCGCAAGGCCACCCAGTCCTGACCCACCGACCCGACCCGACCTGACCCGGCTCGACCCTGCCGCACGCCCCTGAACACCCGCGGCGCCCCGCAGGGCCCGGCACGCACGTGCCGGGCCCTGCGGCGTTCACCGGGCGGCGTACACGATCCGCTCCGGCTCGAACGGCCACACCTCCGCGAGCCACCGGGACACCGCCTCGTACAGCGGCCGGTCCAGCGCGGCCCGGTCGGCCCGCACCCAGGAGCTGACGTGCACCCGGTCCGGGTCCTCCCGGCCCGGATAGATGTACACGCAGCCGATGACGTCGTCGCCGCCGTCCAGGACGCTGTACGTGAACCCGGTCCGGGCCGCGAAGTCCCGCGCGTGGCGCGCCAGATCGGCCAGGTTGCGCTCGGCGGACATGCCCTCCGGCGGCGGCCAGGCGCCGTCCCCGAACCCGGGCGTGGCACGCACGTGCCCGATGCTCCCGCTCCACGCCGCGAGGTCCCGCTCGTTGTGCTGCTCGCCGAGCGGCTCCAGCCGGAACCCGTCGCCGACGAGCTCCACCGGCACCTCGAACCCGTCCGGCACAAAGGAATCGTGATCACTCATGCGCCGACCCTAGGCACGCCCCCGGTTGGAACCGCCACCGAATTCCCGCACCCCGGGCCGCGCCGCGATACGGCAGACTGGAGGTTTGGCCGTCCGCGTCCGGGCGGCCGACCCGATGCCGGAAAGGGACGTCTGTGAACGGGCCTCTCATCGTCCATGCGATCAAGCCCGATGCACATACCTAGCACGCCGGGGCGGTCAGCCGGAAGCGTTCCCCGTCGATTCGGCCTCGCCGCTCACCCTGACGCCCTGTGAACAGGGCAGGGGCAGGGCGGGAACTCGACCCCGAACCCGTCCCAGTAGCCCTCACGACGGAACCGGGCCACGTCTACCGGATCACGCAGCAAGGGCCGCACCGGCTCCCCCGATCGGAACACCCTCGGTTCGCCGGCTGAGCCTCCGTTGATCACCCGGACCGTCATCCGCGCCCGGCCGGTCACCGGACACGCTCCACCACGGCGACTTCCGAGAACTCCCGCAGGAAGGTCATGTGTCCCGTCCGCCCCGTGTGCTCAATGCACATGTCAGTGCAGACGTCCGCGTTCCCGGTCGGCGCTGCCGTCCACTGGCAGTCAGGGTTCAGGCACCGTGCCGTGGCGGTCGTCTCCGCCGACGGATGGCGGTGCATCACGTAGCGGACGTAGCGCAGGACAGCTCGAACGGTCATGCCGCACCCCTGCCGCGCGAGTGGTTGCGCAGCTCGGTACGCAACCACTCCGCAGCGCCCAGGTTACCGACCGCTTCGGCCACCTTCAGATCGGCAGCCAGCGCGCGGCACACCCCGCATTCATGCGCGGGAGGCTCCGGGCCCTCCGACCGGGCCGCTTCCTGTCGTGCTGCCGTCGCCATGCTGCACCTCCGTGTCACCCTCGGTGCGGGCATCGTTCCGCCGCCGGAAGGCTTGGCCTAGTGTGATCCCTAGTGGCAACCGTCCCCCAGGCCCCGGAATCCCTCTGTCTAGTGGCATCCCTAGTAGCAAGATGGCCGCATGGACATCGGGGAACTGATCCGGGATCTCCGCACGGCTCGTGGCTGGAGCCAGGGGCGGTTAGCTTCGGAGATCAACAAGGTTCACGGCACGACGCTGACCCGGGAGTACGTGAGCAACTGGGAGCGTTCCAAGGTCAGGCCTGGTCCGTTCTACCTGGCCGCGCTGTCCGCCGTCCTCGACGTTCCCCTAGCTGTCCTTGAAGGCGAAGTGGACCGACGCGAGTTCCTTACCGACGTGGCCGGGGCCGCCATAGCCCCTGTCGTCGCCTCCGATCTGATCAGCGCAGGGTTCGCCGCCCGACTGCGTGGCGGTCCGTCAGCAGACGAGTGGGAGGCCAAGCTCACGACGTACGGCACCCAGTACATGTCCATGGGCGCAGCGGACATCCAACGCCGGGTCTCCGGCGAACTCGTCACCGTGCAACAGCAACTCGATGACCCCCGGCTCTGGTCCGTCGCCTCCCGTCTGATGACCCTCTACGCCAAGACGTTCCCGGGCGCGGATGGCTCAAAGGCGGTGCACTGGTACCGGATGGCGGCAACGGCTGCCGACGAGTCCGGGAACGACGAAGCCCGGGTGTGGGTCCGGGGCCGTGCGGCTATCGCCCTGGGCTACGAAGGCGCGTCCCTCGGGGTGGCTGACGTACTGGCCGACCAAGCCATGGCCATATCGGAGCGGCCTTCCCTCGGACTCCTCAACGCCGTAATGGGCAAGGCGCACGCGGCAGCGATCCGAGGGGACCGCGCAACGGCGCTTCACCTGGCGGACCGGGGCCGGCGCATCTTCGACAGGGCGGGGTCGTACGAGCAGACGAGCGACTACGCCGTGCCCTGGTGGCGCATGAACGTCTTCCTGTCCCTCCTCCTGGCCCGTCTGGGAGACGAACGGGGAGCAGTGGAAGCCCAGGAATCAGCACGCCGCGAACTCCCCGCAGAGCTACCCCGCTTCGCGACACACCTTGAGATGCACCGGGGGCTCATGCTCGCCCGCTCCGGAGACCTCTTGGGCGGAGCCGCCTACGCCCGGACCGCTCTGGATGCGCTGCCGCCGGAAAAGCACTCCCTCACGCTTCGCTTGCTCATGGCGGAGATCGAACAGACCTGACGGCCGACGCCCCCGTAACCCGTACGCGGGCAGGACTGCCACCACGCTCCGGTCCCTCAACCGGGCGCTTGGGGACCGCCCCCCACCTCCTCACACTGTCGTTCTCGGGCCATGACGGAGTCGTTTTCGCTGGTCAGAGCCAAGAATGACGCAAAAAACGGGGCTGCACCCAGGGCGCGCATGTCGAGCCTGGGCCGGGATCGCCAGGGGTCACGCCGGTTGAACTTTGGACGCGCCCTCCCCTCCCCCGGCAGCACGCGAGAAAGACCGTCCACCACAGGGCAGACGGTCTCTCGGGGCGGTGCTGGCTACTTGTCGGCGCCCAGGGCCCGGTACAGCGTGGCACGGGAGACCCCGAGGGCCTTGGCGATGGCCGTGACGCCCTCCCCCTTGGCACGGCGGACCTTGGCCGCAGCGAGCTTGTCCGCGTCCATGACCGCCGGGCGTCCACCCGTACGTCCTTGAGCGCGGGCAGCGTCCAGTCCGGCACGGGTGCGGTCCTTGATCAGGCTGCGCTCGAACTCCGCCATAGCTCCCACCACTTGAAGCATGAGCCGCCCGTCAGGCGTGTTCGGGTCGATGCTGGCCAGCGCACCCGTCAGCACCTTGAAGCCGACACCACGGGCAGCGAGCGAGTCCACGAGAGTCACGAGATCGATCAGCGACCGGGCGAACCGGTCCAGCTTCCAGACACACAGGGTGTCGCCCGGGCGCAGGTAGTCCAGAGCTGCCGTCAACTCCGGGCGGTCGGTGTTCTTGCCGCTCGCCTTGTCCGTGAAGATCCGGACGCAACCGGCCACCGTCAGCGCGTCGTGCTGCAACTGCGCTTCCTGGTCGTGGGTGGAGACTCGGGCGTATCCGATCAGGTGTCCTGCGGTCGTCGTCATGCACCCATCGTCGCAGAACCCGTCTCAAAACCTCAAGGAGTTTCAGGGAGTTCTGAGACGGGTTTTGGAACACTGTTCGCGAGGTCGAAGCACCCCCTCCCAGCCGTCTCACAAGCCATCGTTTCTGAGATAGCCGCAGCCGGTGACACACGGCAACATCCACCAGACCCGTACACCCCGCCAGAGCCAGCCACCTAACGGTCGACCAGTCGCCTCAGGAGGGGACGCCCCCTGGGGCCGCAGGGCTCCACGGGAACTCCCCAATGAGCCATTGGGGAGTTTCCCCTCCCTGCCGCTCGGCCGTGGGGAGGGGGCGGGGGTACCCCTGGTCGGAACGGCGGACGCTCCGCCTTACCTTGCGCCACCGGCTCTCCCCGGCCCAGACGGTAGCGGTCCCCACGTTCGCCGGCGAATACGATGCGGGGACGCGGATAACTCGCACCTTTCGACCATCCCAACGCCCTGGCATCTATGAACTTGACGCGCGGCCCGTGACCCTGTCTTCTGCCCCCATGTCTGACAGCATGAGCGCTCCCAACGCGGCATCCGCCTCGGGCGGCAACTTCAAACTTGACTGCGGCAAGGTGCACTTGAAGGCGCAGAACGTCTCAGAGCGCGTCCAACTGGTGGTCGTCTCCACCGTTTCGGTCGCTCTCCTCGGAGCACTGTCCCTCGGCGCATGGGTGCTGGTGCAAGACTCTTGCCGTGACCGCGAGGAAGACAACTAACCCGCGCGTCCGAACTCGATGCTGGAAATCCCCCTCTCCACTTGCCTGTACGGTCAGGCAGATCCAGGTGTGCGATGGGCGCTACTCCCTGGGGTTCACCCCGGGAACCACGGCACCCCGCCAACCCTCGTAGCCAGCCAGCTTCCGGCGCGTACCGAAGCGCTTGTCCATGGCGGCGAAGAGAGCGCGCTTCCCTGTCGTCGTGCCCAGGTTCCGGGCGAGCACCGGCTCCGCCGCACAGAACGCCTCCCACACGACCGCCGTGCGGACGTGGACGTTGTGCGGTGCCGTCCCCAGCCTCCGGACCCACGTAGCTGGGTCGTTCAGCGGAGCACGGAACGCGTCGAACTGGGAGGCCAGCGAAAGGAGCTGCGTGGCGCGACCGTCGGATGCGGACTCCACTTCGGACGCCACGGTGCCGATGTCCCGGACGACGTCAGGTGCGAGGCGGGCCGGCGCGGGGAGAGACTCCAGCTCCTGAATCAGCCTGGCCACCTCGGCGTAGTGGTGCTCTTGCTCCTCGTCGCTCTGTGCATCCTCCGCCCTGTATCGCGCCTCGCCCATGGATTGCCGCAATGCGCTCCGACGTTTCTCGTTTGACGCATCCGCCTCCGCGTCCACCGCCTTATGCAGCGAGCGCAGCCACTCGCCCATCCCCCGGCGGACCAGCGGCCAGTCCCGCCACTCACCGGCCGGGGTGGTCCACTGAGCACCGCTCCACACGAACGGCACGGGTTGACCTGCCCTGTCTGCGTGCTGTGCTGCGGCTTCAAGGGCGCTACGCGCCTTCGCGTCGTCTATGTACTTTCCCAAGGCTCCGAAACCCCCTGATCTGCAACCACTCAAGACTTTTTCTCCCCGCTGTCCGGAGATCGCGAAGCGATCGAGGACCCTCTCAGGTGACCAAAGGTGACCCGAACACCATCCAGAGAGTGAGTCAGTTAAGCATCAAAACACCAGGTCACACACTGTTTAGGTGAAGAGAGAGAAGTAAAAAACAAAAACTACACAGAGAAGAAGTTGGAACGATGCCCAACATCGTCATTCGTCACACCGTCACCCCCTCACGACCGTAGGCGGACCGGCTGACAGTGCCCGGCACCGCACGCCACACACGCTCACAGGAACGCCGAACGGCCCGCCACCGGGTTTCCCCAGCGACGGGCCGCGAACAACGCTCAGGCGGACTCAGAACAGTTCGAGGTCCCGGGCCACTGCGCGTTGGACGACCTCTTCGACGTCCTTGCCGTCAGCGTCCGCGCGACGGATCTCGCCGTCCTCGCCGAAGTGGACCGCCAGGCGGGACGTGTCGAGCCTCGGGCCGCCCTTGCGGGACATGCCGACTTCGACGTACGCCCCGGCGTTCAGCAGGAGGTCCCGCTTGCCCGCCGTGTCGGCGTCCTTCCACATCTGACCGTGGGTGCGGCCCGTCGGGACCGCCTCGATGCCCGCAGGCTTGGCGGTGCGCTGCTTCTCGTTCAGCGACGCCAACCGCTCCTCCAGCTTGGCGTACTGCGCCGCATACCGTGCCGCACCCTCCTCGCCCTTGAAGAGGCCACGGTCGTAGCGGTCCCTTTCCAGATCTTCCAGCGCCTCCCGGGCCTGCCGGATCTGCGGACGGAAGTCCTCCCCCGCGTGCTCCACCATTCGCACCACGGGGAACGCTCCGAACTTCTTGAGGAACAGCTCCGTGACGTGCTGCTCCATGCCCTCACCGGCGATGCTCACGCCGTAACAGGTGCTCTCCACGCCCGCCTGCCGCGCCTTCAACCGGCCGATGCAGCGGTACCGGGTCCGCCCCTTGGCGATGTACGTGTACATGCGCGTCCGGCACACCGCGCAGTAGACGATCCCCCGCAGCAGCGACGTACCTTCCCGTCGCCGGTCACCGGGGTTGGCCCGCCGGCCCAACTCGTCCTGCAACGCCTGCCAGGTGTCCATGTCCAGGATCGGCGTGCGGTTCACCAGCGGGAGGCCGTCCGTCATCAGGATCGGTTTGCCGTCCTCGATGACTTGCCCCAGCAACTGGGGGTTGGTGAGCAGACTGCGCAGCGTGGACGTGTACCACTGCTTCGAATCGCTGCGCTTGCCCGTGGTCTGGCGGGACGAGTGGCCGGGTGACGGCTTGTCCGACGCGGTGAGGTCCGATGCGATCTTGAGGAGGGAGTCCTTGTTGAGGACTCGTTCCACGATCCCGTGGATGGTCTCGGCTTCCTCAGGGTTGATCTCCAGGACCTTCCCCGCCCCGTCGGGGTTCGGGACCACCCGGTACCCGTACGGCACTCTGCCGCCCGTGTAGCGGCCTTCCCGGCGCAGGTGTTCGTGGGCGCTGGAGACGCGCATGCCTATGGTGTCCGACTCCAGTTCCGCGAAGACAGCGATCACCTTCGCCATGGCGCGGCCCATGGACGACGTGAGGTCCAGCGGTTCGCTCGCCGACGCCAGAGCCACGCTCGCGTTCTGCGTGACCTTCATGATCTCGGCGAAGTCCACCGTGGAACGGGCCAGTCGGTCGATCTTGAAGAAGACGATGACGTCGAACTCTGCGAGGCGGGAGAGGACCCGTTGCAGCCCCGGGCGGTCCAGCCCCCGGGAATATCCGGACACGTCGATGTCTTCTTCTACTGCAACGACGTTCCAGCCTCTGGCCTGGCACAACGCCTCGCAGGCAGCCCGCTGGCGCTCTGGCGAGGTAGACTCTTCTGTTTCGCGTGAAAGTCGTACGTAGATGGCAGCGCGCATTCCCGGCGCACTTGCCGAGACGCCTTTTGAGCGTCTGGCACGGGGCAACGCCCGAGCCAAGGCGGGTGTGCTGTCTGTCACGGGACGATCCTACTTCCGGAGGTATGTGTGTCCTGCCTGATCGTCCAGAGCGACAAGACACTCCTGCTTGAGGTCGACCACGAGCTCGCCGGGGCCGCGCGCCGCGCCATCGCCCCGTTCGCCGAACTGGAGCGGGCCCCCGAGCACATCCACACCTACCGGATCACACCGCTCGGCCTGTGGAACGCGCGGGCCGCCGGGCACGACGCCGAGCAGGTCGTCGACGCGCTCGTCGAGTACTCCCGCTACCCCGTCCCGCACGCCCTGCTCGTCGACGTCGCCGAGACCATGGCGCGCTACGGCCGGCTCACCCTGTCCAAGCACCCCGTGCACGGGCTGGTGCTCACCACCACCGACCGGCCCGTGCTGGAGGAGATCCTGCGGTCCAAGCGGGTCACCCCGCTGGTCGGCGCCCGCATCGACCCCGACACCGTCGCCGTGCACCCCTCCGAGCGCGGGCAGATCAAGCAGACGCTGCTCAAGCTCGGCTGGCCCGCCGAGGACCTCGCCGGCTACGTCGACGGCGAGGCGCACCCGATCGAGCTGGAGGAGGACGGCTGGGCGCTGCGCCCCTACCAGCAGCAGGCCGTCGAGGGGTTCTGGCACGGCGGCTCCGGTGTCGTCGTCCTGCCGTGCGGCGCGGGCAAGACGCTCGTCGGCGCCGGGGCGATGGCCAAGGCCAAGGCGACGACGCTGATCCTGGTCACCAACACCGTCTCGGCCCGCCAGTGGAAGCACGAACTGGTCCGGCGCACCACCCTGACCGAAGACGAGATCGGCGAGTACTCGGGCACCCGCAAGGAGATCCGGCCGGTCACCATCGCCACCTACCAGGTCCTGACGACCAAGCGGAAGGGCGTCTACCCGCACCTGGAGCTGTTCGACTCCCGGGACTGGGGCCTCATCCTCTACGACGAGGTGCACCTGCTGCCCGCTCCGGTGTTCAAGTTCACCGCCGACCTCCAGGCCCGCCGCCGGCTCGGCCTGACTGCCACGCTCGTCCGCGAGGACGGCCGCGAGTCCGACGTGTTCTCGCTGATCGGGCCGAAGCGGTTCGACGCCCCGTGGAAGGAGATCGAGGCGCAGGGCTACATCGCCCCCGCCGACTGCGTCGAGGTCCGCGTGAACCTGACCGAGTCGGAGCGCCTCGCGTACGCGACCGCCGAGACGGAGGAGAAATACCGCTTCTGCGCGACGACGGCGACGAAGCGGAAGGTCACCGAGGCGCTGGTCCGCAAGCACCGCGGCGAGCAGACCCTCGTCATCGGGCAGTACATCGACCAGCTCGACGAGCTCGGCGAGCACCTCGACGCACCCGTCATCAAGGGCGAGACCTCGAACGCGCAGCGGGAGAAGCTGTTCGACGCGTTCCGCGAGGGCGAGATCAGCGTCCTGGTGGTGTCGAAGGTCGCGAACTTCTCCATCGACCTGCCCGAGGCGACCGTCGCCATCCAGGTGTCGGGAACGTTCGGCTCCCGGCAGGAGGAGGCACAGCGCCTCGGCCGGGTGCTGCGGCCGAAGGCGGACGGGCACGAGGCCCGCTTCTACTCGGTCGTCGCCCGCGACACGATCGACCAGGACTTCGCCGCGCACCGGCAGCGCTTCCTGGCCGAGCAGGGCTACGCCTACCGCATCGTGGACGCCGACGACCTGCTGGCGGAGAGCTGACCCGGCCACGCGCCCGGGCGCACCGGCGGCCGCCCGGCGCGTGTCCCGCGCCTGCCCGCGCCGCGCATTCGGGCACGCGCCCGACCGCGAGCGGCCCGTCGCGGCCGGGACGGCCCTTCGTCATCGGGCCGGCTGCCCCCACCGCTGGCCGCGGCAGGTCGGCCGAGGCACCCCGGCCCGGCGGACCGGCTCGGCCGGCCCGGTCCCGCCGACCGGCAGGGGCGCGCCTGCGGCGGGGAGGCCTGCGCGGGCTGCGCAGGCGAGGGCCGGGACGGCCCACACCCACAGCTGCGGCCAGTACGGCAGCAGGTCCGGGCCGGCGGCGGCGAGACGGGCCCAGAACGCGGCGGACTCCTCGGGCAGGACGAGCAGTCCGAGCAGTGCCGTCCCGGCGAAGGCCGCGAGCGCGGTCAGCCCGGCCCTGACCCGCCCGGTCAGCAGCAGGTACGGGACGAACACCGCCGGCGCCAGGGTGATCCCGGCGGCGGTGCCGACACCGAAGCCCTTGCCGAGCGCACCGCCCGGCCGGCCGAGGTCCCACACGACCAGGCAGGCCAGCGCCAGGTTGACCTGGCCGGGCAGCAGGCTCTGGAACAGCGGCTCCACCCACAGCCCGGCGGTGGTCGCCGCCAGCACGCCGGCCGGCCCGGGCCGCAGCCCTGTGAGGCGGCAGGACAGCAGCACGAGCAGCGCGAGCAGCCCCGCGTTGCCGAGGACGAGGACGGCCTTGAGGATGCCGGTCGGCAGCCAGGCCGCCGGGGTGAACATGATCGCGGCGAACGGCGGATAGGCGGCGGGCGGGCGCCACTCGGCGGCGGACGGCCCGTCGGCGAGGCCGGCGACGAGCGAGTCCGCTGCGGGGACCCGCAGCAGGACGCACAGGACGCCGAGGGCGAGGAGTGGAGCCGTGACCAGCACGCCGGCCAGGGCTGCCGGGGCGGGGCGGGAAGGGGCGCGGGGGGTCACGCGCGTGACCCTAGTGGATCAACGCGGGAGGCCCGCCGGAATCCGGCCGTCGAGGACGGCCGGGCAGGCCGCCGGGAAAGCGGGGGCGGGCCGCCGCGTCAGCGGCGGGCCACGCCCGCGTCCTCGGCGAACTCGCCCATGACGACGACGCTCACGGCAGCGGCGGCGAACACCTTGACGGCGCGCAGCGCGTTGCCTATGAGGTGGCGGTGGGGGCCGGAAGTGGCTGCGGTGGCGCCGCTCGGGCGGCCCCCGTGGACCGGGGAGAAGGTTGCGGTGCTCATGTCTCCATGGTGCGTTCCCGGGGGCCGGGCGCGCATCGCTCCCGGGGCTGAACCGCACGGGCTCCGGCCTCCTCCTGACGTCCCATGCCGGACCGCGGGCCCCACCCGCAGGTCTGACACTCCGAGGTAGGGGACCCGTACGGGGGAGCCCGCAGCCGGCCCGCCCGGACGGCGAATTCCGTTCGCGCGGCCGCGGGGCGCTGATTACAATCTCCGCTTCCGCCGCCTCCCGCAGCCCCACCGGGGAGAGCGCCCGCCGCACGGAAACCGGCGGGCACCCGCGTCGCACGCCGACGCACCCGAACTCCGCAGACCAGCAGCTGGAGGCCCTGCCGTGCCCGCGCACGCCCCCGAGTCCGCCGCACCCGCAACCCACGCGCCGGAAGAAACCGATGTGCCCGACGCGCCCGACGCGCCCGAGACGCCCGACGCGGCCGACGCGGCCGACGCCGTGAATCCCCTGGCCCGCGAACAGGCGCACCTCGCCGCCTCCCGCGCCGCCCTGCGCGCCATGCGCGCCGACGTGGAGGCCCTCGACATCCGCGACGTCACCGCGAACTGGGTCAACGCCCTCGTCCTCCAGGCGCAGATCGACGACCGCATCAAGGCGCTCGCCGACCTCGCGCACACACCGCTCTTCTTCGGCCGCCTCGACTACCTCCACGCACCCGGCGCGGACCTCGCCGAGGGCGGGGAGGGCGAGCAGTTCTACATCGGCCGCCGCCACGTCCACGACGCGGAGGGCGACCCCATGGTGATCGACTGGCGCGCACCGGTCTCCCAGCCGTTCTACCGGGCGTCCAAGGCCGACCCGCAGGACGTCGCCCTGCGCCGCCGCTTCGGCTACACGGGCGGCGAGCTGACCGCGTACGAGGACGAGCGCCTGTCCGACCCGGCCGAGGCGGCGACCGTCAGCCGCCTGCTCCAGCAGGAGATCGAGCGGCCCCGCGTCGGCCCGATGCGCGACATCGTGGCCACGATCCAGCCGGAGCAGGACGAGATCGTCCGCTCCGGGCTCGCGGGATCCGTGTGCGTGCAGGGCGGGCCCGGCACGGGCAAGACCGCCGTCGGCCTGCACCGCGTCGCCTACCTGCTGTACGCGCACCGGGAGCGGCTCGCCCGCACCGGCACCCTCGTCGTCGGCCCGAACCGCTCCTTCCTGCAGTACATCGAGCAGGTCCTGCCTGCGCTCGGCGAGCTGGAGGTCAAGCAGGCCACCGTCGACGACCTGGTGGCCCGCGACGGCCTGGAGGTGCGCGGGGCCGACGCGGCGGCGACGGCCGTCGTCAAGGGCGACGCCCGGATGGCCGAGGTGCTGCGGCGGGCGGTCCGCTCGCACGTGTCCGAGCCGTCAGAGCCGCTGGTCGTCGTCCGCGGCTCGCGCCGGTGGCGGGTTCCTGCGTACGAACTCCAGGAGATCGTCTCCGAGCTCCTCGCCCGCGACATGCGCTACGGGGCCGCCCGCGACGCGCTGCCGCAGCGGATCGCGCACACGGTGCTGGTGAGGATGGAGCAGGCGGGCGAGGCGCCCGACGACCGCGTCCAGGACGCGGTGGCCCGGAACCCGGCGGTGAAGGCGGCCGTCAAGGCGGTCTGGCCTGCGGTCGACCCGGCGAAGCTGGTGCTGCGGCTGCTGTCCGACGCGGAGTTCCTCGCCGCGCACGCGGAGGGGGTCCTCACCGCGGACGAGCAGCGGCTGCTGCTGTGGGAGAAGCCGCCGCGCAGCGTGCGGTCGGCGAAGTGGTCGCCGGCGGACCTGGTCCTGATCGACGAGGCCGCCGACCTGGTGGAGCGCACCCCGTCGCTCGGCCACGTCGTCCTCGACGAGGCGCAGGACCTGTCGCCCATGCAGTACCGGGCGGTGGGCCGGCGCTGCACGACCGGCTCGGCGACCGTCCTCGGCGACCTGGCGCAGGGCACCACGCCGTGGGCGACCCGCGGCTGGGCGGAGGCGCTGGCCCACCTGGGCAAGCCGGACGCGCAGGTCGAGGAGCTGACGGCGGGCTTCCGCGTGCCGCGGGAGGTCATCGCGTACGCGTCGCGGCTGCTGCCGTCGATCTCGCCGGGGCTGGCGCCGGTGTCGTCGGTGCGCGAGACGCCCGGCTCGCTGGTGGTGGCGCAGGCCGGCGACCCGGAGCGGCAGACGGCCGAGGTGCTGGCCGCCTGCCGCGCCTCGCTGGAGCGGGAGGGGTCGATCGGCCTGATCGCGGCCGACGCCCGGATCCCCGAGCTGGCGGAGGCGCTGGAGGCGGCCGGGATGGCATGGCTCTCGCCGGGCCAGGAGACGACGGCGCAGTCGCGGCTGACGCTGGTCCCGGCGTCGCTGGCGAAGGGCCTGGAGTACGACTACGTGGTCCTGGACGAGCCGGCCGCGGTGGTGGCGGGCGAGCCGGACGAGCGGACGGGCCTGCGCCGCCTGTACGTCTGCCTCACCCGAGCCGTGTCGGGCCTGACCGCGGTCCACTCCCTGCCCCTGCCGGCCGCCCTGGCCGACTGACGCCGCCGCGGCGGCGCGGCGGCCGGGGCCGTACCCCGATTCGGCCTGCCCCGCCGCCTCGGCGGTGCCGCGAGGCCCGCCGCCCCGGGGCCGCAGCCTCGGCGGGGCCGCAGCCTCGGCGGGCGCCTACGCCAGCGCCGTGCGCCACGCCTCGACGGCGGCCGCGGAGACGGGCCGCTCCCAGCCGTCCGGCCGGGCAGCGCCGCCGATGTGGAAGGCGTCGACCCCGGCCTCCCGCAGCCCCTCCAGGTGCTCCAGGCGCAGCCCGCCGCCGACCATCAGCCGGGCCCCGTACCCCGGCTCACCGCTGCGCCCGGCCTCCGCGGCGAGCACCGCCAGCCCGTCGTCGACGCCGTCCGCGGAGCCCGCGGTCAGATACGTGTCCAGCCCCGCCACGTCCGCGAGGGCCTTCCGCGCCTGCTCCCGGTCGGCGGCCCGGTCGATCGCCCGGTGGAACGTCCACGGGCAGCCGTCCAGCTCGGCGACGACCGCCTCGACGGCGGCGAGGTCGGGGCTGCCGTCCGGGTTCAGGAACCCGAGGACGAACTCCCCCGCCCCTTCCGCGCGCAGCGCCCGCGCCTGCGCGCCGAGCCGCTCCAGGTCCTCGGCGGAGCCGGCGGAGAAGCCGTCGGCGGCCCGGAGCATCACGCGCAGGGGGATGTCGACGGCGGCCCGGATCCGCGCGAACGTCTCGCGCGCGGGGGTGAGCCCGTCGGCGGCGATGTCGCTGACCAGTTCCAGCCGGTCCGCCCCACCGGCCTGGGCCGCGACCGCGTCCTCCGCGTCGAGGGCGATCACCTCCAGGACTGCACGGTTGCTCATTGGGCCCACTCCTCGGGAAAACTGTTGATGGGAAAAATAGGTCTAGTCCAATATCAAGGGTACGGGGCACCCCCACCCACCACCAGCACCTTCACGCCACCACCCACAATGTCCGCATGGACTCAGACACGGCACCGGACACCGCAGCCGCCCAGGGCCCGGCGCGGGGCTCCGCACAGGACTCCGCACGGGACGCGGCCGCCGCCCGCCTCCGCTCCCGCTGGCTCGCCACCGCCGCCTCCGCCGGCACCCCCGCCGACCGCGATCCCGGCCCCTACGCCGACCGCCTCCTCGCCGCCTGGTCGGAGCCGCAGCGGCGCTACCACACCACCGCCCACCTGGCCGACGTCCTCGCCCGGACCGACGTACTCGCCGCGCACGCCGCCGACCGGGCCGCCGTCGAACTCGCCGCCTGGTTCCACGACGCCGTCTACCGGCCGGACCGCTCCGAGAACGAGGAGCGCAGCGCCGCCCTCGCCGAACGCGCCCTCCGCGAGCTCGGCATCCCCGAGGACCGCACCGCCGAGGTGGCCCGCCTGGTCCGGCTCACCACCACCCACGACCCCGCCCCCGGCGACGCCAACGGCGAGGTCCTCTGCGACGCCGACCTGGCCGTCCTCGCCGGCGACCCCGACGCCTACGCCGCGTACGCCGCCGCCGTGCGCGCCGAGTACGGCTTCGTCCCCGACGACGCCTTCCGCGCCGGCCGCGCCGCCGTCCTGCGGCAGCTGCTCGACCTGCCCCGCCTCTTCCGCACCCCGTACGGGGCCGCGCACTGGGAGGCGCCGGCCCGCCGCAACCTCGCCGCCGAGCTGGCCTCGCTGACCGATCAGGCCGATCAGGCCGATCAGGCCGGCTGACCGCCCGAGAGCCCGAGAGCCCGCGGCCCGGGAATGCGATCACGCCCCTTCCGGTTCGTGAAAGGCATGCCCGAAGCCCAGCGAGACACCCGCCCCACCGCTC
>NZ_RPSE01000116.1:0-15694 GCF_003949955.1 Streptomyces sp. WAC05292 | reverse complement strand
GCCGGGGGCCGGGGGGTGCGGGAGGCGTCCACGCGCTGATTCTCTCCGGTGACGGCGAAAGGCGCAGCCCGACCGGGCCGCGCCTTTCCCCCTCGGCGTCCGGCGCTCAGGCCTTGGCCGCGGCGATGGCCTTGGCGAGGTCGTCGTGGGCGGGCTTGGGCGCGCCCATGCCGGCGGCCCTCATGCCGAGGCCCACGACGCCTCCGAGCGCGACGACGGCGAGGCCCGCCCAGAACCCGACCGGGTTCGCCAGCACCATGAAGGCGCCGGAGACGCAGAAACCGATGAAGGCGATGATGACACCGGTCCAGGCGGCCGGGGTGTGACCGTGGCTGCTGCCCGCCATGAGTTGCTCCTCGTTTTGCTCTGTCGCACGTGCGGTGCCGCACGCTCGGTTGCCATTGTCCCGCACGGTCGGCGGGCCGTGCTCAGCGGGTGGGGTCCTCGCCGCGGTCCAGGGCCTTCCACAGGTCCTCGGGCCGGTCGGGGTCCGCGGCGGCGGGCCGGGCCGCCCGGGGGCCGCCGTCGCGCTCGTAGCGGCCGCCCATGGCGGGCCAGGCGGCGCCGAACCGCAGGGCGAGCAGCCCGGCGGCAAGGATGAGTGCCGCGCCGGCGGCCGTGGCGTACGGCCAGGCGGTCTGCGCGGCCGTCGCGACGTGCGCGGCGGAGTCCGCGGCCGTCCGCGCGGCCTGCTCGTCCAGGGCCCGGCGGCCGTCGCCGGCGAGGAGCGCGGCGAGGGCCGCGCCGAGGCCGCTGAGCGCCAGCAGCGCCGCGACCAGCTGCCGGCCCCGGCCGCGTACGGCGAAGACGGCGACGAGCGCGGCGAGGCCGACGACGGCCAGGGCGGCGGGCAGCCCGGTGACGTCGCCCCCGTCCGCGGTCAGCGGGACGGTGCCGCCGCCGACGGCGGCGGTGCCGCGGGCCCACACCCGGCCGGAGCCGAGGAGGACCACGCAGGCGCCGAGCGCGCCGAGCAGCAGGGCGGCGGCCACGCTGCGGCGGCTGCCGTTGTCGTTTCGGGAGGGGGGTGCGGCACTCACGCCCCCCACTATCCCCTACCGCCCCGGGGCGTCGGCCATCCGGTTCGCCGCGGCGACCGCGCGGAGCACCGCGGAGGCCTTGTTGCGGCACTCCAGGTCCTCCAGCTCGGGCACCGAGTCGGCGACCACGCCCGCGCCGGCCTGCACGTACGCGGTTCCGTCGCGGAGCAGGGCGGTGCGGATGGCGATGGCGGTGTCGGAGTCCCCGGCGAAGTCGAGGTAGCCGACGCAGCCGCCGTACAGGCCGCGGCGGGTGGGCTCCAGCTCCTCGATGATCTGCATGGCGCGCGGCTTGGGCGCCCCGGAGAGCGTGCCGGCGGGGAAGCAGGCGGTGAGCACGTCGAAGGCGGTCTTCCCCTCGGCGACGCGGCCGGTGACGGTGGAGACGATGTGCATGACGTGCGAGTACCGCTCGATGCTCATGAAGTCGACGACCTCGACGGAGCCGGGCTCGCAGACCCGGCCGAGGTCGTTGCGGCCCAGGTCGACGAGCATCAGGTGCTCGGCGCGCTCCTTGGGGTCGGCGAGCAGCTCCTCGGCGAGCTCGTGGTCGCGCTGCGGGGTGGCGCCGCGGTGGCGGGTACCCGCGATGGGGTGGACCATGGCCCGCCCGTCCTCGACCTTGACGAGGGCCTCGGGGCTGGAGCCGACGACGTCGAAGCCGTTCTCGAAGCGGAAGAGGTACATGTACGGGGACGGGTTGGTGGCGCGCAGCACCCGGTAGACGTCCAGGGCGGAGGCGTGGCAGGGGGTCTCGAACCGCTGCGAGGGCACGACCTGGAAGGCCTCTCCGGCCCGGATCCGCTCCTTGACGTCCTCGACGGCGGCCTGGTAGTCGGCGCCGCCCCACAGGGCGGAGAAGGCGGGCAGCTCGGCGGAGGGCAGCGGGGCGGGCGTGTAGGGGGCGGGGCGCGCGAGGTCGGCCTCCATGGCGTCGAGGCGGGCGACGGCGTCCGCGTAGGCCTCGTCGACGCCGGTGTCGAGGTCGTTGTGGTTGATGGCGTTGGCGATGAGCTGGACGCTGCCGTCCCAGTGGTCGAGGACGGCGAGGTCGGAGGTGAGCAGCATGGTCAGCTCGGGCAGCCGGAGGTCGTCGGTGCCGTGGTCGCCGATGCGTTCCAGGCGGCGGACGATGTCGTAGCCGAGGTAGCCGACCATGCCGCCGGTGAAGGGCGGCATCCCGGCGGCGAGGTCGCGGGGGGTGTGCAGGGCCTCCACGGTGGCGCGCAGGGCGTGCAGCGGGTCGCCGCCGGTGGGGACGCCGACGGGCGGGGTGCCGATCCAGTGGGCCTCGCCGTCGCGGACGGTGAGGGTGGCGCGGCTGCGGACGCCGACGAAGGAGTAGCGGGACCAGGAGCGGCCGTTCTCGGCGGACTCCAGCAGGAAGGTGCCCGGGCGCTCGGCGGCCAGCTTGCGGTAGAGGCCGACGGGGGTGTCGCCGTCGGCGAGCAGTTTGCGGCTCACCGGGATGACGCGGCGGTCTGCGGCGAGCTTGCGGAACTGTTCGAGGTCCATGCGTGGGTTACCTAACCTGCCTGGTCGGCGGCGAGCGGGAGGACGTCGGCGTCGAAGCACGTGCGGGCGCCGGTGTGGCAGGCGGCGCCCACCTGGTCGACCTTGACGAGGAGGGTGTCGGCGTCGCAGTCGAGGGCGACGGACTTCACGTGCTGGACGTGCCCGGAGGTGTCCCCCTTGACCCAGTACTCCCGGCGGCTGCGGGACCAGTAGGTGCAGCGGCCGGTGGTCAGGGTGCGGTGGAGCGCCTCGTCGTCCATCCAGCCGAGCATGAGCACCTCGCCGGTGTCGTACTGCTGGGCGATGGCCGGGACGAGGCCGTCCGCGGAGCGCTTGAGCCGGGCCGCGATGGCGGGGTCGAGGGAGGAGCTGGTCATGCGGGCCATTGTGCCGCGCGGGGCGGGGGGTGGTGGATCACTGTCCGCCTGATGGGCGGGCACGCGGCGCGCGGCCGCCGTAGGCTTGCCCGCATGTCTACCCATGCGAAGCGTGAACGCCTGCTCCTGGCGGACCTGTTGGAGTCGGCGGGCCCGCACGCGCCGACGCTGTGCGAGGGCTGGCTGACCCGGGACCTCGCGGCGCACGTGGTCGTGCGCGAGCGCCGCCCGGACGCGGCGGGCGGCCTGCTGCTGAACGTGCTGAAGGACCGGCTGGACAAGGCGATGGCCGAGTACGCGGCGAAGCCGTACGAGGAGTTGCTCCAGCTGATCCGGACGGGCCCGCCGAAGCTGTCGGTGTACTCGCTGAAGCAGGTCGACGAGGCGGCGAACGCGGTGGAGTTCTACGTGCACGCGGAGGACGTGCGGCGGGCGCAGCCCGACTGGACGCCGCGGCAGGTGGACCCGGTGTTCTCGGACGCGCTGTGGTTCCGGCTGGAGAAGCTGGCACGGCTGACGGGGCGCCGCTCGCCGGTGGGCCTGGTGCTGCGGCGGCCGGACGGGCGCACGGTGGTGGCGCACAAGGGGACGCCGGTGGTGACGGTGACGGGCGAGCCGGGCGAGCTGGTGCTGTTCTGCTTCGGGCGGCAGGCCTCGGCGTCCGTGGAGCTGGACGGCGACGAGCAGGCGGTCGCCCGCCTGACGACGGCCCGCCTGGGCATCTGACGGGAAGCCCCCTGCCCCCGCCGGAGCGGGGGGGCAGGGGGCGTCCCGGCGTTGCCGCGGGTCAGCGGACCGGGTGGCCCGCCTCGCGGAGGGTGTCCTTGACCTGGGAGATCCGCAGGTCGCCGAAGTGGAACACCGAGGCGGCGAGGACCGCGTCGGCGCCGGCCTCGATGGCCGGCGGGAAGTGCTCCAGGCGGCCGGCGCCCCCGGAGGCGATCACCGGGACGGTGACGTGCTTGCGGACGGCGGCGATCATCTCGGTGTCGTAGCCGTCCTTGGTGCCGTCGGCGTCCATCGAGTTCAGCAGGATCTCGCCGGCGCCCAGCTCGGCCGCCCGGTGGGCCCACTCGACGGCGTCGATGCCGGTGCCGCGGCGGCCGCCGTGGGTGGTGACCTCGAAGGATCCGGTGTCGGTGCGGCGGGCGTCGACGGACAGGACGAGGACCTGCCGGCCGAACCGCTCGGCGATCTCGCGGACCAGGTCGGGCCGCTCGATGGCGGCGGTGTTGACGCCGACCTTGTCGGCGCCGGCCCGCAGCAGCCGGTCCACGTCGTCGGCGGTGCGGACGCCGCCGCCGACGGTGAGCGGGATGAAGACCTGCTCGGCGGTGCGGCGGACCACGTCGTAGGTGGTCTCGCGGTTGCCGGAGGAGGCGGTGATGTCGAGGAAGGTCAGCTCGTCGGCGCCCTCGGCGTCGTACAGCCTGGCCATCTCGACCGGGTCGCCGGCGTCGCGCAGGTTCTGGAAGTTGACGCCCTTGACGACGCGGCCGCTGTCCACGTCCAGGCAGGGGATCACCCGTACGGCGAGTGACATCAGGACTCCCCTCGGTAGGCTTCGACCTCGACCTCGACGACCAGGCTCGGGTCGACGAAGCCGGAAACGATGATCATGGAGGCGGCGGGGCGGACGGAGTCGAAGAGCTCCTTGTGGGCCCGGCCCACCTCGTCGACGTCCCGCGCGTGGGTGAGGTACATGCGGGTGCGGACGACGTGCTCGGCGCCCAGGCCGGCCTGGGCGAGCGCGTCGAAGGCGACGCGGAAGGCGTTGACCGTCTGCTCGTACGGCCCGCCGGCGACGACCTTGCCGTCGACGACGGAGGTGCAGCCGGAGACGAGCACCAGCCCGTTGGGCAGCTCGACGGCCCGGGAGTAGCCCACGGCCTCCTCCCAGGGGCCGCCCGTGGAGATGCGGCGGACGCCGCCGGTGGCGGTCATGCGCCGGCCACCGCCCGCAGCGCCTCCTGGAGGGTGAAGGCCTTGGTGTAGAGGGCCTTGCCGACGATCGCGCCCTCGACGCCCAGCGGCACGAGCTCGGCGAGCGCCCGCAGGTCGTCGAGGCCGGCGATGCCGCCGGAGGCGACGACCGGCCGGTCGGTGGCGGCGCACACGTTCCGCAGCAGCTCCAGGTTGGGACCGGTCAGCGTGCCGTCCTTGCCGATGTCGGTGACGACGTAGCGGGCGCAGCCCTCGGAGTCCAGGCGGGCCAGGGTCTCGTACAGGTCGCCGCCCTCACTGGTCCAGCCGCGCCCCTTGAGGGTGGTGCCGCGGACGTCGAGGCCGACCGCGATGCGGTCGCCGTGCTCGGCGATGGCCTTGGCGGTCCACTCGGGGGCTTCGAGGGCGGCGGTGCCGAGGTTGACGCGGGTGCAGCCGGTGGCGAGCGCGGCGGCGAGGGTGGCGTCGTCGCGGATGCCGCCGGACAGCTCGACCTTGATGTCGAGGGCGCCGGTGATCTCGGCGACGAGGGCGCGGTTGTCGCCGGTGCCGAAGGCGGCGTCGAGGTCGACGAGGTGGAGCCATTCGGCGCCGGCGCCCTGCCAGGCGAGGGCCGCCTCCAGCGGGGAGCCGTAGGAGGTCTCGGTCCCGGACACGCCGTGCACCAGGCGCACGGCCTGGCCGTCGCGGACGTCGACCGCGGGGAGGAGTTCCAGCGTCGCGCGGGGCTCGGTCATCACAGGGTCTCGATCCAGTTGGTGAGGAGCTGGGCTCCGGCGTCGCCGGACTTCTCGGGGTGGAACTGGGTGGCCCACAGGGCGCCGTTCTCGACCGCCGCGACGAAGCGCTCGCCATGGGTGGCCCAGGTGACCTTGGGGGCCCGGATCGCCGGGTTGGTGACCTCCAGGCTCCAGTCGTGCGCCGCGTAGGAGTGGACGAAGTAGAAGCGGGCGTCCGCGTCCAGCCCGGCGAAGGCCCGGCTGTCCGCGGGGGCCTCGACGGTGTTCCAGCCCATGTGGGGGACGACCGGGGCGCGGAGCGGGCCGACGGTTCCGGGCCACTCGTCGAGGCCTGGAGTCTCCACGCCGTGCTCGATGCCGCGCTCGAAGAGGATCTGCATGCCGACGCAGATGCCCATGACGGGCCGGCCGCCGGAGAGGCGGCGGCCGATGATCCAGTCGCCGCGGACGGACTTCAGGCCCTCCATGCAGGCGGCGAAGGCGCCGACGCCGGGGACGAGCAGGCCGTCGGCGTCCATGGCCTTGTCGTAGTCGCGGGTGATCTCGACGTCCGCGCCGACGCGCGCGAGGGCGCGCTCGGCGGAGCGGACGTTGCCGAAGCCGTAGTCGAGGACGGCGACCGTCTTGGTGGGTCGGGCAGCGCTCATTCCCACATCCCCTGGATCCGCAGGACTCCGGCGGCGAGGCACATCGCGGAGCCGATGGCGAGCAGCAGGACGACCGACTTGGGCATCTGCTGCTTCTGGAAGGAGTACACGCCGCCGGCCAGGAACAGGCCGACGACGATCAGTACGGTGTTGAGGCCGTTCACGGCTAGAGGGCGCCCTTCGTCGAGGGCAGGATGCCGGCGGCGGCCGCGCGGGGGTCGAGCTCGCTGGCGTACCGCAGGGCCCGGGCGAGCGCCTTGAACTGGCACTCGACGATGTGGTGGGCGTTGCGGCCGTACGGGACGTGGACGTGCAGGGCGATCTGGGCCTGCGCGACGAAGGACTCCAGGATGTGCCGGGTCATCGTCGTGTCGTACGCGCCGATCATGGGGGCCATGTTCTCGGGCTCGGTGTGCACGAGGTAGGGGCGGCCCGACAGGTCCACGGTCACCTGGGCGAGGGATTCGTCCAGGGGGACGGTGCAGTTGCCGAAGCGGTAGATGCCGACCTTGTCGCCGAGGGCCTGCTTGAAGGCGGCGCCGAGGGCGAGGGCGGTGTCCTCGATGGTGTGGTGGCTGTCGATGTGGAGGTCGCCGTCGGTCTTGACCGTGAGGTCGAACATGCCGTGGCGGCCGAGCTGGTCGAGCATGTGGTCGAAGAAGCCGACGCCGGTGGACACGTCGACCCGGCCGGTCCCGTCGAGGTTTATCTCGACGACGACGGAGGTCTCCTTCGTGGTGCGCTCGACCCGTCCGATGCGGCTCATGCGTGCTGCTCCTTCTTCAGTGCGCGAACCGCTTCCAGGAACGCGTCGTTCTCGGCCGGGGTGCCCGCGGTGACCCGCAGCCATCCCGGTACGCCGTTGTCCCGGACCAGGACGCCCCGGTCGAGGATCTGCCGCCAGGCGGTGTGGGAGTCCTCGAACCTGCCGAACTGGACGAAGTTCGCGTCGGACTCGGTGACCTCGTAGCCGATCGCCCGCAGTTCGGCGACCAGCCGGTCCCGCTCGGCCTTGAGCTGCTCGACGTAGCCGAGCAGGGTGTCGGTGTGCTCCAGGGCCGCCAGCGCGGTGGCCTGGGTGACGGCCGACAGGTGGTACGGCAGGCGGACCAGCTGGACGGCGTCGACCACGGCCCGGTGCGCGGCGAGGTAGCCCAGGCGCAGTCCGGCGGCTCCGAAGGCCTTGGACATGGTCCGGGAGACCACCAGGTTCGGGCGGCCCTCGATCAGCGGCAGGAGGGAGGGCCGGTGGCTGAACTCGACGTACGCCTCGTCGACGACGACCAGTGACGGCTTGGCGGCCTGGGCGGCGTCGTGCAGGGCGAGGACGGTCTCCGCCTCGACCGCGGTGCCCGTCGGGTTGTTGGGCGAGGTGATGAAGACGACGTCGGGGGCGTTCTCCGCGATGGCCCGGGCGGCGGCGTCCGGGTCGATGGTGAAGTCGTCCCGGCGCGGCCCGGAGATCCAGCCGGTGCCGGTGCCGCGGGCGATCAGGGCGTGCATGGAGTACGAGGGCTCGAAGCCGATCGCGGTGCGGCCGGGCCCGCCGAAGGTCTGCAGGAGCTGCTGGATGACCTCGTTGGAGCCGTTGGCGGCCCACACGTTCTCCCGGCCGACCGGGTGGCCGGCCGTGCGGGTGAGGTAGGCGGCCAGGGCGGTCCGCAGCTCGACGGCGTCCCGGTCGGGGTAGCGGTTGAGGGTGCGGGCCGCGTCGGCGACGCGTTCGGCGATGCGCCGCACCAGCTCCTCGGGGAGCTCGTACGGGTTCTCGTTGGTGTTGAGCTGCACGGGGACGTCCAGCTGGGGCGCGCCGTAGGGGCTCTTGCCGCGCAGCTCGTCCCGGATGGGCAGGTCGTCGATGCCGATGGCTCTGTCGGTCACTGGCCGGGCACCTTCCATCCGAAGCGGGCCTTGAGGGCGGCGCCGTGCGCGGGCAGGTCCTCGGCCTCGGCGAGGGTGACCACGTGGTGGGCGACCTCGGCGAGGGCGTCGCGGGTGTAGTCGACGAGGTGGATGCCGCGCAGGAAGGACTGCACGGACAGGCCGGAGGAGTGGCAGGCGCAGCCGCCGGTGGGCAGGACGTGGTTGGAGCCGGCGCAGTAGTCGCCGAGGGAGACGGGCGCCCAGGGGCCGACGAAGATCGCGCCGGCGTTGCGGACGCGGGCCGCCCAGGCGGCGGCGTCGGCGGTCTGGATCTCCAGGTGCTCCGCTCCGTATGCGTCGACGACCTTCAGGCCGTCCTCCAGGCTGTCCACGAGGACGATCGCGGACTGCCGGCCGGCGAGGGCCGGGCGGATCCGGTCCTCGACGTGCTTGGTGGCGGCGACCTGCGGTTCGAGTTCCTTCTCGACGGCGGCCGCGAGGTCCTCGGAGTCGGTGACGAGGACGGCGGCGGCCAGCGGGTCGTGCTCGGCCTGGCTGATCAGGTCGGCGGCGACGTGCACCGGGTCGGCGGTGGCGTCGGCGAGGACGGCGATCTCGGTCGGGCCGGCCTCGGTGTCGATGCCGATCTTCCCGGTGAAGTAGCGCTTGGCGGCGGCGACCCAGATGTTGCCGGGGCCGGTGACCATGTTGACCGGCAGGCAGTCCTCGGTGCCGTACGCGAACATCGCGACGGCGACCGCGCCGCCGGCCGCGTACACCTCGTCCACGCCGAGCAGGGCGCAGGCGGCGAGGATGGTCGGGTGGGGCAGGCCGCCGAACTCCGCCTGCGGCGGAGAGGCCAGCGCGATCGAGCCGACGCCGGCCTCCTGCGCGGGGACGACGTTCATGACGACGGACGACGGGTACACCGAGCGGCCGCCCGGCGCGTACAGGCCGACGCGCTCGACCGGAACCCACTTCTCGGTCACGGTGCCGCCGGGGACGACCTGGGTGGTGTGCGCGCCGCGCCGCTGGCTGCGGTGCACGGTCCGGGCGCGGCGGATCGACTCCTCCAGCGCGGCGCGGACCTTCGGGTCGAGGCCCGCGAGCGCCTCGGTAAGCGCCTCGGCGGGAACCCTGACCTGCTCCAGCCGGACTCCGTCGAACTTCTGCGCGTACTCGATCAGCGCCGCCGTGCCGCGATGATGGACGTCCTCGCAGATGGGCCGCACCTTCTCCAGGGCGGCTTCCACGTCGAACTCGGCACGGGGCAGCAGGTCGCGCAGGGCCGCGCCCTCGGGGAGGGCGTCGCCGCGCAGGTCGATACGAGAGATCACCCCCCAATTCTCTCAGACCGCTTCACTCGACCGTCCGCCCGTATCACTGGCTGATACGCGTCCCGGCTGTCACCGGCTGCCCTTAGCGTTCGGCGGAGAGTGCACGATCAGCGGAGGGGGCCGCCATGACCGATGCGCAGTCCGCGGGCGAGGAGCCGGCGGACCTGACGGAGCCCGAGCGCCGGATGTGGCGGGCCTTCCGCACGGGCGCCATGTGCGACCTGAGCGCCCGCGCCGCCGTCGAGGACGATCCGCACGGGGAGCGGGCGTGGGGGCCGGAGCGCAGCGTCCGGGCCGAGGTGGTGGCGCTGCTGCTGCTCCACGGGCCGCCGCCGGAGCCGGGCCGGGTGGCGTCGCTGAAGCTGCGCGGGGTTCGGGTCACGGGCCGCCTGGACCTGTCGGGCGGGACGGTCGAGCCGTACGTGGAGCTGCGCTCCTGCCGCTTCGACGGCGAGGTGCAGCTGTCGGAGACCCGGTTCGGGACGCTGCGGCTGGTGGACTGCGCGGTCCCCCGCCTGGACGCCTCCCGCCTGCACACCGAGGGCGACCTGCACCTGCCGCGCTGCCGGGTGGCGCGGGGGATCCGGCTGACCGACGCGCAGATCGGCACGGACCTGCTGGTCAGCCAGGCCGTCGTGCAGCGCGACGGGCGCGGGCGGGCCTTCGCGGCGGACGGGCTGTCGGTCGGGCAGGACTTCCAGGGCGAGCTGCTGGAGGCGTACGGGGAGGTGAGCCTGCGCGGGGCGAAGGTCGGGGTGTCGATGAACCTGCGCGGGGCGCGGCTGGCCAACCCGCACGGGCGGTGGGCGCTGAACGCGCCGCAGCTGACGGTGGAGCGGACGCTGTACCTGACCTCGATCGCGCTGGGCTGGGTGCCGGGCGGGTCGGGGTCCTCCACTCCCCCGTACGGCCTGGGGCAGACGCCGGCGCGGGGGCAGCGCTCCCGGCCCTTCGAGTGCCGGGGCGGGCTGCGCCTGGACGACGGCCGGTTCGGCGACGCGGTGGACTTCTACGGGGCGCGGTTCGCGCCGGAGGCGGGCCAGGAGGTGTCGCTGCGCCGCATCCAGACGCCGGAGCTGCGGTTCGTGGGCGAGCGGCCGGAGCGGGGGCGGGTGGTGCTGTCGGGGGCGAAGGTGGTGAAGCTGGTGGACGCCTGGACCAGCTGGCCGGGCGGGGGCGGGGTGGCGATCGAGGGGTTCGCGTACGAGGCACTGGCGCCGCGCGGGCACTTCCCGCTGGCGCGCCGGCTGGAGTGGGTGGCCGCGGCGACCCCGGAGTACTCGCCGGAGCCGTACGAGCGGCTGGCGGCGGTGCTGCGGGCGAGCGGCGAGGACGCGGACGCGCGGGAGGTGCTGCTGGCGAAGCAGCGCAGGCGGCGGGCGACGCTGCCGCCGGCGGTGAAGGCGTGGGGGTACCTCCAGGACTGGACGGTGGCGTACGGGTACCGGCCGGGCCGGGCGGCGCTGTGGATGGCGCTGCTGTGGGCGGCGGGGACGGTGCTGTTCGCGGGGCACGCCCCGCGGGCGGTCAAGGCGGACGAGCACCCGGAGTGGAACCCCGCCCTGTACGCCCTGGACCTGCTGCTGCCGGTCATCGACCTGGGCCAGGAGGGGCAGTGGAGGATGGCCGGGGCCTGGCAGTGGGGATCGGCGGCGATGGTCCTGCTGGGCTGGATCCTGGCCACGACGGTGGCTGCGGGGGCGTCGCGGCTGCTGCGGCGCGGCTGACGCCGGGCCGGGCCGCGGCGGACGGCGGCGGACGGCCGGGGCGGCCGGCGGAGCGGGCGCCCGGGCGGGCGCCGGCCGGGGCGGGTCGGAACAACCGAGGTGACAGGGCCCGCCCCGCCCCCACTACCCTTGTCCGTCGTGACCACCGTTCGCCTCCCCCTCTTCCCCCTGAACACGGTGCTGTTCCCCGGACTGGTGCTTCCGCTGAACGTCTTCGAGGAGCGTTATCGCGCCATGATGCGGGAGCTGCTGAAGACGGGCGAGGACGAGCCGCGCCGCTTCGCCGTCGTCGCGATCCGCGACGGCCGCGAGGTCGCCCCGACCGCTCCCGGCCTGCCGGATCCGACGTCCCTGCCCGAGCGGGGCCCGTCCGCGGGCTTCGGTCCGGACCCGCTCCAGGCGTTCCACCGGGTGGGCTGCATCGCGGATGCGGCGACGATCCGGGAGCGCGAGGACGGCGGCTTCGAGGTCCTCGCGACCGGCACGACCCGGGTCCGCCTGCTGTCGGTGGACTCCTCCGGGCCGTTCCTGGTGGCGGAGCTGGAGGAGCTCGCGGAGGAGCAGGGCGACGGCGCGGGCGCGCTGGCGGACGGGGTGCTGCGGGCGTTCCGGACCTACCAGAAGCGGCTGGCGGGGGCCCGGGAGCGGAGCCTGGCGACCGCGGCGGAGCTGCCGGACGAGCCGTCGGTGGTGTCGTACCTGGTGGCCGCGGCCGCCGTGCTGGACGTGCCGACGAAGCAGCGGCTGCTCCAGGCCCCGGACACGGCGACGCGCCTGGCGGAGGAGCTGCGGCTGCTGCGCGCGGAGTCGGCGCTCATCCGGCACCTTCCGTCGCTGCCGGCGGTGGACCTCACCCGCGCGCCGACCAGCCAGAACTGACCGCGCCGCCGCCCCGCGGCGCGACCTGACGACGGGGGGAGTCCTTCCGATGGCGAAGAAGAAGGCCGCGGCCGCGGCGACACCGGCGATCGCCGCCCTGACGGCGGCGGGCGCGCCCTTCACGGTGCACGCCTACGAGCACGATCCGGCGCACCCCTCGTACGGGCAGGAGGCCGCGGAGGCGATGGGCGTGAGCCCGGACCGGGTGTTCAAGACGCTCGTGGCGGACGTGGACGGCGTCCTGACCGTGGCGGTGGTCCCGGTGTCCGGCAGCCTGGACCTCAAGGCGCTGGCCGCGGCGGTCGGCGGCAAGCGGGCGGCGATGGCGGACCCCGCGCTGGCGGAGCGGACGACCGGCTACGTGCTCGGCGGCATCTCGCCGCTGGGGCAGCGCAGGCGGCTGCGGACGGTGGTGGACGCCTCGGCGGACGCGCACCCCACGGTGTGCGTGTCGGCGGGGCGGCGCGGCCTGGAGGTCGAGCTGGCACCCGGCACGCTGGCCGGGCTCACGCAGGCCGTCCTGGCTCCGATCGCCCGCGCCTGAGCAGTCCGGCCGCCGGTCAGGCGGGCGGTGGCCCCGCGGCGGCGGGGCCGGTCGGCGGCTGCGGCCCGCCCCCACCCTCGGGGGTGCGGGGCGCCCGGCCGCCCTGCGGTTCGGCGTGGACGTACGGCGGGGGGTACACGGCCGCCCCGGCGGGCTCCGGGCCGGCCTCGTGGGGGTCGGGGTCCTGCGGCCCCCATACGGCGATGAGCCCCAGGTAGGCGGCGAGCGCCGCCATCGGCCAGGCCAGCAGCGCCCCGTGGGCGAGGAGCTGGAGCGGCGCGTCGAAGGGGACGCCCTTGCCGGCCTCCGCCGCGGAGGCGGCGATGTCGGCCGGGGGCCCCAGCCGGAGCCCCGCCCGCCAGCCGAGCAGGGAGGCGAAGCAGGACCCGATCCCGAGGCCGATGGCCTGGGCGACGCCGCCGCGGCGCCGCCACAGGAAGACCAGGACCGCGCTCAGCACGCCGAGTCCGACGCCGAGCAGCAGGAAGGTGCCGTCGGCGCCCACGCGGGCTTCGCTCTCGGTGTTCCGCAGGAAGACGGCCTCGCCGTTGGACACGTACTGCGTCCGCGGCGCGAGCCACGCCCACAGCACGCCGAGGAGGGCTCCGGCCGCACCGGTGGCCAGGGTGATGGCGGCCGCGTCCCGGATGTCCGCGAGGGCGGTGCCCGCCGCGGATCCGCCCGGCGCGCCGGGCGGCGACGGCGGTTCGGCGGGGGGCGGTGTGGTCACGGCTTCGGTCACCCCCACATCGTGCCAGGTGCGGCGGCCGGAGGCGGAACCGGAGTCAGCGGACGGCGGCCCGCCGGTACGCCCACGTCGCGGCGGACAGCGACAGGACGCCCACGGCCGCGCACACGCCGAGGTCGAGGCAGACGGCCGCCCAGTCGGGGTTCGGGGAGAACGTCCGGGCGAACGCCTCCACCCCGTACGTGGACGGCAGCAGGTCCCGCGCCCACACGATCACCTGGGGCATCCGCTCCGGCGGCAGCACCCCCAGCAGCAGCGCCGCCGACATGCCGAGCTGCCCGGCCAGCGTGGCGAGCTCCTGCCGCGGGGCGAGCAGGCCGAGGGCCGCGCCCAGTCCGGCGAGCGCCGCCCCGGCCAGCGGGACGACAGCGGCGAGGATCCACAGCCCGCCCATGGGCAGCCCGAACAGCAGGCAGCCGATGACGGCGGTCACGAGCGTGCCGGGGAGGGTGAAGGAGGCGTACGCGGCGGCCGCGCCCAGCACCACCGAGGCGGGCGGGACGGGCAGCGTGGCGTAGTGGTCGAGCCCGCCGCCGGCCCTCAGCTGTCCGAAGTACTGGGCCAGCAGGTTGAGCGCGACGAAGGCGACGACCAGGACCGATGAGCCGGCCACGACGGCCCGGGCCTCCGATCCGCCGTCGACGACGCCCCGCATCAGGACCATGATGCCGACGGACTGGAAGGTGGCGACGAACAGCAGCGGGATCCGCGCGACGCGGGCCCGCGACAGCTGCGCCCGGTACACGGCGGCCAGCGACGGCAGGAGCCGGGCCCGCGGGGCGGGCGCGGCGAGGGGGACGGAGGTGGCCGCGCTCACGACTTCACCAGGCCTTTCGCAGTGCGCCCGCCCAGCGCGAGGTAGACGTCCTCCAGACTCGGGGTCGCCAGCGTGAAGTCGTCGAGGGCTGCGAACGCGGGCCCGCCGGTGACGGCCGCGACCGCGGCGCGCGCCTCGTCCGGGGTGAGCCGCAGCACCCACCGGCGGCCGGACTCGGCCGCGGCGCCGGCCAGGGCGGTGATCGCGGGGACGTCGAGGGGCGGCGCGGTGCGCCACACGAGTTCGAGGCGGACCTCGTCGGAGACGCGGGCCTTCAGCGCGGCGGGCGTGTCGCAGGCGATGACCCTGCCCTGGTCGATGACGGCGACCCGGTCGAGGACGGTCTCGGCCTCGATGACGTTGTGGGTGACCAGGACGACGGTGGCGCCGTGCTCGGCGCGCCGCCGGTCCACGGCGGCCCAGACGGCGCGCCGGGCGACGGGGTCCATGCCGGTGGTGGGCTCGTCCAGGACGAGCACCGGGCGCTCGCCGACGAGGGCGGCGGCGAAGCAGGCGAGCCGCCGCTGGCCGCCGGAGAGCTTCTTCAGGGGGCGCCCGGCGATCGGGGTCAGCCCGAGCTCCTCCAGGACGGCGTCGCGTGCGGCGCGTGCGGCGCGCAGGTCGAGGCCGCGCAGCCGGGCGGTGGTCTCGGCGGCCAGGGACACGGTGAGCTCGTCGAGGGCGGTGGACTCCTGGCCGAGGTAGGCGAGGAGGCGGGAGGCGAGCTCGGGGCGGCGGACGATGTCGTGGCCGAGCAGGGTGACGGAGCCGGAGTCGGGCCGCAGCAGCCCGGTGAGCTGGCGGACGAGGGTGGACTTGCCGGCGCCGTTGGGGCCGAGCAGCCCGAAGACCTCGCCGCGCCGCACGTCGAGGGAGATGCCGTCGGTGGCGCGGGTCTCGGGGAGGGCGGGTGCGCCGCGTCGGCCGCGGACCGCGGGATACGTCTTGACCAGGTCACGCACCGCGCAGACCACGCCGTCGGCCGCTGCCGTGCCGCTGCCGCCCTGCGGTCTCGCTGGTGCTGTGCCCGTACTCACGAGGGAGCAGCCTACGCGGCTCCGGGCCCTACTCGGGCGCCGGGGTCGCCGGGGGTCCCGGCACGGCGGCCGGCGGAGCGGCGACGCGGTCGGCCGCGGCGCGCACGTCGATCTCCCTCCAGAAGCCCGCGCGGATGGCGTAGCGGTCGTGTTCGTCGATCTGGTCGTCCTTGTGGGCGAGGAGGCCGAAGCGGGCGGCGTAGCGCAGGAGCTCGCCATCGATGCGGTGCGGGATCCGCGGGTACATGGTGGCGAGCTTGTGGAGGTGGACGGCCTCGGGGAGGCGCTCCATCCAGCGCCGGGCGAAGACCTGTCCGACCTCGAAGGGGTCGCCGCCGACGGTGGTGATGTCCTCCTCCCGGTCGGCCCAGCGCTGCTCGGCGCTGGTGAGCTGGGCGAGGGTGGGCAGGGAGGCGGTCTCGGCGGGCTCGCCGAGCGGTCCGGCCCGGTCGATCCAGCCCCGGTCGGAGGACCAGCGC
>NZ_RPSE01000115.1:0-16031 GCF_003949955.1 Streptomyces sp. WAC05292 | reverse complement strand
GCGCGGCCGCCCCCTCCGCGGCCCGCCCGGCAGGGCCGGCGCATCCCTCGGGCCCGGGCCGGGTCCGCCGGCTGCTGCCGCCGGTCGCCGCGTGGCTCGCGGCGAACCTGGCCTCCTGGCTGGTCGCCGCCCTGTCCGCGGCCAACGACGGCTCCCGGGTCGCCTATTGGTCGACGGCCGCGAGGCGCCGCTGGGACGCCGAGCACTACCTCTCCATCGCCCGCGCCGGCTACGAGCTGTTCCCGTGCCGTGAGCGGCACCCGGACTTCCCGGACGTCCTCTGCGGCAACACCGCCTGGTTCCCCGGCTACCCCATGGCCGTGAGAGCCGTGTCCGCCGCCGGGCTGCCGTACGAGACCGCCGCCGCGGTGGTCACCGAGGCATCCCTGCTCGGCATGTTCCTCCTGCTGTGGCGGCTCCTCGGGGACCGGCCCGGCCGGGCCGCCGGCCTGACCCTCGCCGTCGGGGCGGTCTTCCCCGGCGGGATCTACTTCCACGCCCTCTTCCCGCTCGCCGCCGGCACGCTGGCCCTGCTCGTCTGCGTCGCCGGGGTCGGGCGCGGCTCCTGGCCCGTGGCCGCCGCCGGCGGGTTCGCCGCGGCGGCCTGCCACCTCGTCGGCGCGGCGGCCGTCGGGATGCTGCTGCTGAGCGCCTTCTTCGCCTGGCGGGACGACAGCCGCCCGGTGCGGTGCGCGAAGGCCGCGGGCTCCGCGGCCTTGGCCGCCTGCGGAGTGCTGTGGGCCAAGTGGCTGATGTGGCAGGGGACGGGCCGCTGGGACGCGTACGAGGCCCTCCAGGCGTCCAGCTACGGGCAGGGCGGCCTGCGGCTGCCCTTCGAGGAGATCCGGCACGCCTACGACTTCCCCTTCACCGAGTTCTACCGACCGGACGGGCCCCTCCCCTGGCTCGTGGAGCACGGGCTCGCCGCCCACCGCGGCCAGCTCTGGCTGAACGCGGTGTTCGTCCTGCTCGTGCTCGCGGCGGCCGCCGGCAGGCTCGTGCGGCAGCGGCGGCTGGACACCGCGGAATGGGCCGCCCTGGTCCTGGCGCTCGCCGTCTTCTGGACCCCGTTCTTCGCCGGCGCGGAGATGTCGTGGTACCGCAACCACGCCCAGATGTTCGTCGGTCTCCTCCTCGTCGCACGCCTCCCCCGAGGGGTTCAGGCCCTGCTGCTCGCGGCGTGCGCCGCCCAGTACGCCCTGCTGGGGGCCATGTTCTACGCCGGCGTGCTCGTGTGACGGCGCGGGCCGGGCCGGGGGGTCAGGGCCGTGCTGCGGCGGCCGGCTCCCCCGCCCGGACCGCCCGGAGGGCGCGTTCGACCGTCTCGCGGTGCTCGCCGACGGGGGCGGCGTAGTCCAGGACTCCGCGGGCTGCGTCCTCGCCGAGGGTCCGGGTGATCACCCATGTGGCGAGGTACTGGGAGGCGAGGCAGCCGCCCGCCGTGGCGAGGTTCCCCTCGGCGTGGAACGGCGCGTCCAGCACGGTGACCCCGAAATCCTCCACGAACGGCCGGCTCGTCCGGTCCGTGCACGCGGGCACCCCGTCCAGCAGGCCGAGCCGGGCCAGCACCAGGGCACCCGAGCACTGCGCCCCGACCAGCTGCCGGGTGGGGTCGAGCGGCAGCAGGGACACGAGCCGGTCGTCGGCGACGACGTCGCGCGTGCGGATCCCGCTGCCGACGAGCACCACGTCGGCCTCCGCCGCGAACTCCAGGGGCCGCTGCCCGGTCACGGGCACACCGTTCATCGAGGTGACCACGGGGGCCGGTGTGGTGATGAAGGCCTCCAGGCCGTCCTTGCGACACCGGTTCAGCAGCGCGGACGCGATGAAGCTGTCCAGCTCGTTGAACCCGTCGAACGTGACCACGGCCACCTGCATGGGGACTCCTCCGTGTCCGAGTGGACCTCCGAGTCTTCCCGGCGGGCCGGACCCGCGGGAGGGCCAATGGGCGGGGAGTGGCCTGTCGGCGAGGAAGTCGCGCCCCGGCACGTTTGAAAAGTCCCACAGCGTCAAAACGGGAGTCACACAAGCCTTACACCAGGAGGTAGGAGACGCGTCATGGGCATCATCGCGTGGATACTCATCGGCCTGCTCGCGGGCCTCATCGCCAAGGCGCTCATGCCGGGCAAGGACCCCGGCGGCCTCATCATCACCACACTCATCGGCATCGCCGGCGGCCTGCTCGGCGGGTGGCTCGGCAAGGTCATCTTCGGGGTCGACTCGATCGACGGGTTCTTCGACCTCTCCACCTGGATCGCCGCCATCATCGGCTCCGTCATCCTCCTGGCCCTCTACCGGCTGGCCACCGGAGGCCGACGCGCCCACCGGCACACGTGAGCTGACCTGACCTGATCCGTCCGGACGCGGCGGATCGGCGCGGCACATCGGCGAACGGCTCCTTCCCCGTCCGGGGGCAGGGGCCGTTCGCCGTGCGCCCGCGCGCTCACCGGGCCGCGAGGACGGGCGCCGCCGCGGGGGCGGCGGCCCGGGCGGGCCACGGTTCGAGCTCAAGGCGCCTGCCGGCGAAGCCCGCGCGCAGCCGGCGGTCGTGGCTGACGACGACCAGGGTGCCCGCGTACCGGGCGAGCGCGGCCTCCATCTCCTCCACCAGGCCGGGTGCCAGGTGGTTGGTGGGCTCGTCGAGCAGGAGCAGGTCGGCCGGCGCGGTCACCAGGCGGGCCAGCTCCAGCTTGCGGCGCTGCCCGGTCGACAGGCACCGGACCGGGGTGCCCAGGTCGCACTCGCCGAACAGGCCCAGGGCGAGGAGCTCCTCCTCCCGGCCCGCGCCGAAGGCGGCGGCCAGGGTCCTCGGATCGTCGGGCGGCGCGGTGTCCTGGGCGAGCATGCCGACCCGCGCCGGGGTGCGAACCGTTCCGGCGTCCGGGGTGAGCCCGCCGGCGAGGAGCCTCAGCAGGGTGGTCTTGCCGGCCCCGTTCGGCCCGGTGACCAGCAGCCGCTCGCCCGGCTCCAGGCGCAGGGCGTCCAGCCGGAGCCGCCCGTCGACCCGTACGCCGGCCAGCTCGACGGCCGCTGCCCGGCCCTCGATCCGGGCGGTGAACCGGAGCGGCTCCGGCGGCTTCGGGACCGGCTGCTCGGCGAGCCGCCGCAGCTGTTCACGGGCGGCGCGGATGCGGCCCATCGCACCGTGCGCCCGGGACCGGGCGCGGAAGGCCCCGGCCCCGCTGAACGCGGCGGGCGCCTTGCGCGGGATCGCGGCGAGCCGGTCGATGCCGCCGTCGGCGAGGGCCGCGTACCGGGCGGTCTCGGCCCGCCACTGCGCGTACTCCTGCTCGCGGCGGGCCCGGTCGGCGGCCCGGCCCGCCAGATGGCCTCCGTAGCCGTTGCCGTACCGGTGCACGCTCCTGGTCTCCCGGGCGACCTCGACGACGGCCGTGGTGACCCGGTCGAGGAAGGCGCGGTCGTGGGTGACGGCGACGACCGTCCCCCGGTGGGCGAGGAGCCGCTCCTCCAGCCAGCCGACGGCCTCGTCGTCGAGGTCGTTGGTGGGCTCGTCGAGGAGGAGGAGCTCGGGGTCGGCCGCGAGGGTGGCGGCGAGCGCGAGGCGGGAGCGCCGGCCGCCGGAGAGGGTGCCGAGGGGGCGGGCCCGGTCGAGGGGTTCGCGGTCGCCGAGCCGCCGCAGCACGCTGTCGACGCGGCGGTCGGCGTCGGCGCCGCCGCGCGCCTCGTAGGCGGCGAGCAGGGCAGCGTAGCCCTCCAGGTCGCCGGTGCGGTGCAGTGCGGCCTCGGCCGTGCGGATGGCCTCCTCCAGGGCGCGCACGTCGGCGAGGGCGAGGTCGATCGCGGCGCCGACGGTCGCGGTGCCCGGCAGGTCGAGGGTCTGGGCGAGGTGGCCGGTGCCGCCGGGGGACTCGACGGTGACGCCGCCGTTGTCGGGGGCTTCGAGACCGGCGAGGAGCTTCAGGAGGGTGGACTTCCCGGAGCCGTTGTCTCCGACGACGCCGATGCGCTCGCCGGGGCGGACGGAGAGGGAGACGCGGTCGAGGACGATCCGGTCGTCGTAGCGCTTGGTGACGTCGGAGAGTTGGACACGGAACAAGGGCGGGACTCCCGGGGTGGGCGACAGGTCGGCACTGCGCATTGACGAGACGAACCGTCTCGTCTTGCGATGTGGCGACCTTACGGGATGCCGGGGCGCGGGCGCAAGACGTTTCGTCTCGCAAGGTGGTGCTCGGCTTCCGGGCGGGTGCACCGGCCCCGGCTGGGTATCCGCGCAGTGACACACCGACAGGACATCGCGTCGCACGGCGCGTTGCGGAGACGAAGCGGAGGTGGGGATGGTGACGGTCAGGGCCGTGGGTTGGGCCCGCTCCTTCCCGGTGTCGCGCGGGGTACGGGCGGCCCGGGAATGGACGGCGGAGCACTTGGAGTCGGTGCCGTGGGACGAGGACACGAGGCGGGAGGCGACGTACTCGGTGCTGCTGACGGTGTCCGAGCTGGTGACCAACTCCCACCGCTACGCGGGCGGTTCGGCGCGACTGGTCCTGACCTGGGACGGCAGCTGCCTGCACGTCAGCGTCGCGGACGACGACCCGCGCATGCCGCGGATGCGCCCGGCCGACGCCGACCTCGGGGCCACCTCGGGGCGCGGGCTCGGGATCGTGAGCGCGGTGGCCGACTCCTGCGACGTGCACGCCGTCCACGGCGGCAAGGCCGTGACCGCGTGCTTCGGCCCGCGCGGCGGGCCGGGACCGCACGGCGGCGGCTCCTGAGGGTGTCGGCACGGGCCGTTTTCGGCCGTCTTCGGACCGCCGGGCCGGCGGGGCGTCGACGGGCGGGATTCCGGGGCATGCGCGAGGGTGTCCGTTCCCCGCACAATGGTGCGCCGCCCCCGCCGGAGCCCGCCGGCCCGGCGGCGAGGGCGGTGCCGAGGAGGAGGAACCCATGCTGATCACGGTGACGCGTACGGGTGGTTTCGCCGGCCGGGAGCGCAGCGGCTCCCTGGACACGGAGTACCGCACCGACGGGGCCGCTCTGGAGGCGCTGGCCGCTCGGGCGCTGCGCGGCGGATGCCCGCCCGAACGGCCGGCGGTGCCCGACGGGTTCGCGTACGTCCTGGAGGCCGGGGGGAGGGCCGTCGAGCTGCGCGACCCGTACCTGACGGAGGACCAGCGGGAGCTGATCGGCACCGTCCTGGGCGAGGGCGCCTGAAGACGGTCGGGGGCCGTGGCCCCGGCCCGCTCCGGCTGCGGGACCGGGCCGGGGCCGTGCCCGCGGGTCCGCCGCGTGCGCAGGCGTCCGAGAGCGGGTGCCGGGGGAAGCCGTCGAGCCGCAGGACCCGCCGGGCCCCCTCGGCCGGCGCCGCGTACGGGACCACGTGCGGCCCCGCCGGCGCGCCGCGGGCCCGGCCGCGCGGTGTCACACCTCGATGTAGGCGACGACCACGACCGTGCGCAGGGCGGTGACGAAGTACAGGACGCGGACGGGTTCGATGTCGTCGGTGTACCGGAGCAGGCGGGGTCCCGGGCCGGTGCCGGGGATCGGCTCGCCGATGTCGGGGTCGACGGAGATGACGACCAGGGCCCGGTCGAGGGCGTGGAGCTCGGCCTCGCTGGTGATGTCCTCCAGCTGCTTGGCCGCGGAGTCGGAGAAGGCGATGCGGGCGCGGCGTCCGCGCGGCGCGGCCATCAGGCGCCGGCCCGGGGCCGGGGGGTGCGGTCGGCGGGGACCGGCATGTCGCTCATCACTCAGGCTCCAGGGGACACCGACGGCTTGCCGCCGCCACGTTATCGCCCGGCGGGCCGGAGGCGGGCGGCATCCCCCAAACGCGGCGCGTACCGGCCGCTGCCCCGCGTGGTGGCCGTCCGGCGGGGGCCCCTCCTGCGACGGTGGAGGGCGCCCGGCCCGGCCGCGCGCCGCCGTCGCCGGGCGGGAGGACCGTCCGCCAGAGTGAGGAGCACCGGGTTTGTCTGCATCGGCTGTGACCGAGCCCGTCGCGCCCGTACCGGCACCGGGCCGGTCCAGGGGGCGGGTGGTGGTGGAGTGGCTGTCCACCACCGACCACAAGAAAATCGGGCACCTCTACCTGGTCGCCTCGTTCCTCTTCTTCCTCGTGGGCGGTGTGCTGGCCCTGCTGATGCGGGCGGAGCTGGCTCGCCCCGGCCTGCAGATCGTCTCCGCCGAGCAGTACAACCAGGCGTTCACGCTGCACGGGACGGTGATGCTGCTGTTCTTCGCGACGCCGACGTTCGCCGGGTTCGCCAACGCGATCATGCCGTTGCAGATCGGCGCGCCGGACGTGGCGTTCCCGCGGCTGAACATGCTGTCGTTCTGGTTCTTCCTGTTCGGCGGGATCATCGTCGTCGCGAGCCTGTTCACCCCGCAGGGGACGGCGGACTTCGGCTGGACCGCGTACACACCGCTGAGCGGGGCCGAGCGCAGCCCGTACATCGGCGGCGACATGTGGATCATGGGGCTGGTGCTGTCGGGGTTCGGGACGATCCTCGGCGCCGTCAACTTCGTCACCACGATCATCTGCCTGCGCGGGCCGGGGATGACGATGTTCCGGATGCCGATCTTCACCTGGAACATCCTGCTGACGTCGGTGCTGGTGCTGTTCGCCTTCCCCGTCCTCGCGGCGGCGCTGCTGGTGCTGGAGTCGGACCGCAAGTTCGGCAGCCACGTCTACGACCCGGCCAACGGCGGACCGCTGCTGTGGCAGCACCTGTTCTGGTTCTTCGGGCACCCCGAGGTCTACATCATCGCGCTGCCGTTCTTCGGGATCATCACCGAGATCCTGCCCGTCTTCTCGCGGAAGCCGGTGTTCGGCTACATCGGGCTGATCGGGGCCACGATCGCGATCGCCGGGCTGTCGATGACGGTCTGGGCGCACCACATGTTCGCGACGGGGGCGGTGCTGCTGCCGTTCTTCTCGTTCATGACGTTCCTGATCGCGGTGCCGACCGGGGTGAAGTTCTTCAACTGGATCGGCACCATGTGGAGGGGGTCGCTGTCGTTCGAGACGCCGATGCTGTGGTCGATCGGCTTCCTGGTGACGTTCCTCTTCGGGGGGCTGACCGGGATCATCCTGGCGTCCCCGCCGATGGACTTCCACGTCACCGACACGTACTTCGTCGTCGCCCACTTCCACTACGTCGTCTTCGGCACGGTGGTGTTCGCCATGTTCGCGGGCTTCTACTTCTGGTGGCCGAAGATGACCGGCACCATGCTCGACGAACGCCTCGGAAAGATCCACTTCTGGACGCTGTTCGTCGGCTTCCACACCACCTTCCTGGTCCAGCACTGGCTCGGCGCGGAGGGCATGCCCCGGCGCTACGCCGACTACCTGGCCGCGGACGGGTTCACCGTCCTCAACTCGGTTTCCACGATCGGGGCGTTCCTGCTCGGCCTGTCCACGCTGCCCTTCCTCTACAACGTGTGGAAGACCGCCGTGTCCGCGCCGCGGGTGGCGGTCGACGACCCGTGGGGCTTCGGCCGGTCCCTGGAGTGGGCGACGTCGTGCCCGCCGCCCCGCCACAACTTCGTGACGCTGCCGCGGGTGCGGTCGGAGTCCCCGGCGTTCGACCTGCACCACTACGAGGTCGCCGAGTACGGGCGGCGCGAGAACGAGGGCCGGCGCGACATCGCCGACGAGGACCGGGCGCACCTGCCGCCGGACGGCTCGCGGGACCGCGACGGCGGGCCCGGCCCGCGCCGGTAGCAGGCGGGCGACCGCACCGCACCGGGGAGCCGGAGCGCGCGGCGCCGCCCGGGCGGCCGGGGGGCCGGCCCGTGCGGCGGGGCGGGACGGGAAGCGCGGCCGGTCGGTCAGGCCAGGTCGAACCGGTCGAGGTTCATGACCTTGTTCCAGGCGGCGACGAAGTCCTGGACGAACTTGGCCTGCCCGTCCGAGGAGGCGTACACCTCCGCGATGGCCCGGAGCTGGGAGTGCGCTCCGAACACGAGGTCGACGGCGGTCGCCGTCCACTTCGGCTCGCCGGTGGCCCGGTCCTGCCCTTCGAAGACGCCCTCGGCGGTCGCGGAGGTCTTCCATTCGGTGCCGGCGTCGAGCAGGTTGACGAAGAAGTCGTTCGTCAGCGTGCCCGGCCGGTCGGTCAGGACGCCGTGCGGGGCGCGGCCGACGTTCGCGTCGAGGGCCCGCATGCCGCCGACGAGGACCGTCATCTCGGGGGCCGTCAGGTCGAGCATGTTGGCCCGGTCCAGCAAGAGCGTCTCCGGCGGCAGCTTCTCCCCGGTCCTGACGTGGTTGCGGAAGCCGTCGGCGCGCGGTTCGAGGACGGCGAAGGACTCCGTGTCCGTCTGCTCCTGCGAGGCGTCCGTGCGGCCGGGCGCGAAGGGCACCCTGACGTCGTGGCCCGCGTTGCGCGCCGCCTGCTCGACGGCCGCGCAGCCGCCGAGGACGATCAGGTCGGCGAGCGAGACCTTCTTGCCGCCCGTCTGGGCGGAGTCGAACTCCGCGCGGATCCGCTCCAGGGCCTCCAGCGTCTCGGGGATCTCGGGCCCGGAGTTGGACTCCCAGCCGCGCTGCGGCTCCAGCCGGATCCGGGCGCCGTTGGCCCCGCCGCGCTTGTCGGTCCCGCGGAAGCTCGCCGCCGACGCCCACGCCGTGGTGACCAGGTGCCGGAGGGGGAGTCCGGAGTCGAGGATCTTCCGCTTGAGTGCCTCGACGTCCTCGTCGGAGACCAGCTCGTGGATGACGGGCGGAACCGGGTCCTGCCACAGCTGCGGCTCCGGGACCCACGGCCCGAGGTAGCGGGAGACCGGGCCCATGTCGCGGTGCAGCAGCTTGTACCAGGCCTTCGCGAAGGCCTCCGCGAGCTCCTCGGGGTGCTCGTGGAAGCGCTTGGTGATCGGCCCGTAGACGGGGTCGACCCGGAGGGCGAGGTCCGTCGTGAGCATCATGGGGGCGTGCCGCTTCGACGGGTCGTGGGCGTCGGGCACGGTGCCCTGGGCCTCGGGGTTCTTCGGGGTCCACTGCTTGGCGCCGGCCGGGCTGGTCGTCAGCTCCCACTCGTAGCCGTACAGGTTGTCGAGGTAGCCGTTGTCCCAGGTGGTCGGCTTGGAGGTCCAGGCACCTTCGAGCCCGCTGGTGAGGGCGTGGGGGCCGGCGCCGGTGCCGTAGGTGTTCTTCCAGCCGAGGCCCTGCGCCTCCAGCGGGGCGGCCTCCGGCTCCGGGCCGATGTACTGCGGGTCGACCGCGCCGTGGCACTTGCCGAAGGTGTGGCCGCCGATGATGAGCGCGGCCGTCTCCTCGTCGTTCATCGCCATCCGCGCGAACGTCTCGCGGATGTCCCTGGCGGCGGCCACCGGGTCGGGGTTGCCGTTGGGGCCCTCCGGGTTGACGTAGATGAGGCCCATCTGCACCGCGCCGAACGGGGCGGCCAGTTCGCGGTCGCCGCTGTAGCGCTCGTCGCCGAGCCAGGTGTCCTCCGGGCCCCAGAAGACCTCCTCGGGCTCCCAGATGTCCTGCCGCCCGAAGCCGAAGCCGAACGTCTTGAAGCCCATGGACTCCATGGCGCAGTTCCCGGCGAAGACCAGCAGGTCCGCCCAGGAGATCCGCCGGCCGTACTTCTGCTTGACGGGCCACAGGAGGCGGCGCGCCTTGTCGAGGCTCGCGTTGTCGGGCCAGCTGTTGAGGGGTGCGAAGCGCTGGGCGCCGGATCCGCCGCCGCCCCGGCCGTCCGCGATGCGGTAGGTGCCGGCCGCGTGCCAGCTCATGCGGATGAAGAGCGGCCCGTAGTGGCCGTAGTCCGCGGGCCACCAGTCCTGCGAGGTGGTCATCACCTCGAAGACGTCGCGCTTGAGGGCCTCCACGTCGAGGCCGCGGAACTCCTCCGCGTAGTCGTACCCCTCCCCCATCGGATTGGCCTGGGGCGAGTGCTGGTGGAGAACCTGGAGGTCCAGCTGATTCGGCCACCAGTCCCGGTTCGTCCTGGGCCGAGTCGGCGCCGGGGTCGGCGAAGGGATTGCAGGGTTCTCGCTCTCGCTGCCGGACACGTCGGGTCCTTCTTCCTGTCTCGGTGGTTCCCTGTGCTGTGCTGCCGGCGCCCGGCCCCTGCCGGGCACGCCTCGTCTCGTGCCCCGTGTTCCACATCCGAACGCGTGAGTCCGATTGGCGAGCTTTGTCAGCTTCTATATGGTCGCGCACGGTTCTCCGCATCGCTACGAGAACACGCAGAGCGACGACCGGCGCGCCCGGGCGCGCGCTCCGTCCGGGCCGCGGCCTCGGAATCCGCCCGGGCGGTGCGCTTGGCCCGCGTTCCCCCGGGCAGGCGCCGACCGACCACCGACCGGACCGCCGCCGAGGCTCTCGGCCCCGGTGTCGGCTGCGAGATGCTGGAGGCTGCGATGACAACCGCTCGCGAGATCATGACGCCCGACGCGACCTGCGTCGGCGCCGAGGAGAGCGTCCTGGAAGCCGCGCGGAAGATGACCGAGCTGGGTGTCGGGGCGCTGCCGATCTGCGGTACCGACAACAAGCTGAAGGGCATGCTCACCGACCGCGACATCGTCGTGAAGGTCCTCGGCCAGGGCAGGGACCCCGCCGAGGTCAAGGCCGGAGAGCTCGCCCAGGGCGAGGCCGTCACCATCGGCGCCGACGACGACACCGCCGAGATCCTGCGGACGATGACGGAGCACAAGGTGCGCCGCCTGCCGGTGATCGACGGGCACACCCTCGTCGGCATCGTCGCCCAGGCGGACGTCGCCCGTTCGCTGCCCGACCCCCAGGTGGGCGACCTCGTCCAGGCGCTGTCCACCGACTGACCCGGGCCGCCCGCCCGTCCGCCGCGCCCTCCATCCGGGTGACCCCGCGCCGGCCCGGGCCGCCCGCCCGCCGGGGCCGGCGCGGACCGCAGCCCTACGGTGGCCGGGTGGGCGACGTGCAGGCGGACACCGCAACGGCGACGGCGCGGCTCAAGGCCCTGTTCGCGTGGGGCTGCCACGGCGGCGTCCGCGTGGGCGGCGGCACGGTGTCCGCCCTGGCGGCCGGCGCCGTCGACGCGGCCACCGGCACGGCGGTGGCGGTGGTGAAGGCGGCCTCCGGCCCCTGACCCGCGCGCAGGCATACGGCGCGCGGCGTCGGGCAGGCTCTCCTGGCAGACCGCGCGAGACTCCGGGCCGGACCGGCAGGTGAGGGCGATGCCGTACGCCATCCTCTGGGACGAGGCCGCCATAGACGCGGCGGCCGGCTTCATGGCCGACGACCCCGAGGGGCTGCGGCAGCTGATGTACTCCGTCGATCTCCTGGCCGCCCGGCCCCGGCCGCAGGGCACCGTCGAGTACGGCTCACCCCGGCTGCGCCGCATGCACGTGGGCCGGTACCGGGTGCTGTACGAGGTCGTCGACGCCGCGGCCTCCGTCGTCCTGTTCCACGTGGGCCGGCTGGGCTGAGCCGGCCGCGGGCTCGGATCGGGCGCGGTCCGGCCGGGCCCGGTTCGGACGCCGGATTCGGGTAAGGCGCCCGGCATGGACAAGACCGAACGAGGCACACGGCGGGACGCGGACGACGAGGCCCCGCGCCGCGGCCCGGCCGCCGCGGCCCCCGGGCCGGAGCAGGACGGCCCGGACAAGCCCACCGACCTGGGCAAGAGGTCCTGGAAGGCGGTGCTGCGCCGCACCTTCACGGAGTTCCGGGACGACGAGCTGGCCGACCGGGCCGCGGCGCTCACCTACTACGGGGTGTTGGCGCTGTTCCCGGCGCTGCTCCTCCTCGTCTCGCTCCTCGGGGTGACGGGGAAGTCGGCGACGCAGGGGCTGCTGGACTCCGTGGCGAAGCTGACCCCGGGCGCGGCCCGGGACATCATCACCAGCGCGGTCGGGCAGTTGCAGGCGAGCAGCGGGACGGGCGGGGTGCTGGCGGTCGTCGGCCTGCTGCTGGCCCTGTGGTCGGCGTCGGGCTACGTGGCGGCGTTCATCCGCTCCGCGAACGCCGTGTACGACGTGCCCGAGGGGCGCTCGATCTGGAAACTGACCCCGCTGCGGGTCGTGCTGACGCTGGTGCTGATGCTGCTGGCGGGGGCGAGCGCGGTGATCGTGGTCTTCACCGGCGGCCTCGCCCGGGAGGCCGGGTCCGCGATCGGCGTCGGCGGGGCGGCGGTGACGGTGTGGTCGATCGCGAAGTGGCCGGTGCTCCTGCTGCTGGTCACCGCGATGATCGCGCTGCTGTACTGGGCGGCGCCGAACGCGAAGTCGCGCGGGTTCCTGTGGGTGACGCCGGGCAGTGTGCTGGCCCTGCTGATCTGGATGGCGGCCTCGGCGGGTTTCGCCGTGTACGTCGCGAACTTCGGCTCGTACAACAAGACGTACGGCACGCTCGCCGGTGTGATCATCTTCCTGGTGTGGTTGTGGATCACCAACCTGGCGATACTGCTGGGCCTGGAGTTCGATGCGGAGATGGCCCGCCAGCGCGCCATCCTGGAGGGGCATCCCGCCGACAAGGAGCCCTACGTCGAGCCGCGCGACACCAGCGAGTGGTCGGACGCCGAGCGTGCGGAGTGGGACGGGGTCCCCGCGGACGGGACGACCGCGGCCGGCGGCAACGAGCACCGGCCTCCCCGGCAGCCGGGCTGACCCGGCTGCGGCCCGGCCCGGCCCCGGTGCGGCCCCGCACCGGGGCCGGGCCGGGTCGGTCAGGACGCGGCTGTGCGCAGGGTCCGTGCCTCCTCGGCGAGCCAGGCCGGGCGGACCATCTCGACGTTGCGGCCCGTTTCCCCCGCGGCCCGGTCGAGGGCGTCCGCCGCCGCCTCGCGGTCCCCGGCCGCCCGGGCGCGGGCCGCGTCGGCGAGTGCGCCGCCGGCCCCCGCCTCGGCGGCGCCGGCCCGATGCAGCGATGCCCCGGCGCGCTCAGCGGCGGCCGCGGCCTCCTCGAACCGGCCCCGGGTCCAATGCGTCCAGGCCAGGTTGTACAGGCAGACGCCCTCGGTGCGCGGGTTCTCCATGGCGGACGCGGCGGCGAGCGCCGCCTCCAGTGAGGCGGCCGCCTCGTCGGGCCGGCCGAGGGCGAGGCGTGCGACGCCCTGGGCGTTGAGCGCGTAGTCGGTGGCCTCCTGGACCCCGGCTTCGGCGTAGGCGCGTACGGCCTGCTCGCCTGCGGTGATGGTCTCCTCCCAGCGGCCGAGGGCCAGCAGGGCGGTGAAGCGGGCGTTCCACGCGCGGGCGGCGGTCAGGCGGTCCCGCGTGCCGGCGGCGATGCCGCTGAGGCGGTCCGCGCCGGCCAGCGCCTCCTCGCCGTCGCCGAGGGTGGTGTGGGCGAGGCTGAGGCTGAGCACGGCGTGTGCCTCGGCCTCGGTGTCACCGTTGTCGCGGGCCAGGTCCGCGGCCCGGGCGAGCCGGGCGGCCGCGTCTTCGAGGCGGCCGAGCTGGCGGTGGGCGTCGCCCAGGCCGAACAAGGCGTCCTGGAGGGCCTTGCGGTCGCCGAGGCGCTCGGCCAGGCCGGCCGCCTCCGTGAACAGGTCGACGGCCTGGGTCAGGGGCCCTGCGCTCAGCCGGGCGTGCCCGTGGCTGATGAGATGGGCGAGGCGTGCGGGGTCGTCGGTCAACTTTCCCTCCAGGGTCAGGTGCATGGAAATGACGGCGAGCGCCGATCCGTGCCGGGTCATCCAGGGGCCGATCGCGCCGAGGACCATCGCCGCCCGGTCCGCGTCGCCGGCGCGCAGCCGGTGGGCGAATTCGCGGCGGTGGGCCTGTACGTCGTCCAGGTCGCGCCAGTCGGCGGGGAGCGGGGCGGTCCCCGCGTACCAGTCGGCGGCGCGCCGCTCCAGGGACCGCCTGCCCAGCGGCCCGCCGTCGGGCAGGGCGCCGTACGCGAGGTCGGCGTCCAGGGGGTGGAGCGCATAGGTGCGTGTGGCCCGGTCGGCCGAGACCATGCGCATCCGGAGCAGCCGTGCCATGACGCGGGGCGTGTCGAGGCCGGGCAGGAGGTCGCCGGCGATCCATTCGACGGCCTCCCGGGGGACGGGCGTGCGCAGCACGGCGAGGACGCCGAGGACGGTGCGGGCGTCCTCGCCCAGGCGGCGGTGCCGGTCCTGGGCGAGGCCGGCGACGACGTCGCCGCGGAGGGTGAAGTCCTCCAGGACCTCCTGGAGGGTGGGCAGTTCGAGGAGGTCGTCGGCCATGGCGCCGACGAGGAGCTCCAAGGCGCGGGGCACGCCGTGGACGCGTACGGCCGCCTTGAGCAGCTGCTCGTCGGAGAGCCGGGCGAGGCCGAGGCCGCCGCCCTGGTCGAGTTCGCGGAGCAGGGTGACGGATTCGGCGGCCGGCAGCCCCTCGGCAAGTTCGACCTCGGCGGTGAAGCGGCGCATTTCCGGGGGCAGCCGGAGGGGGATCTGCGAGGTGACGAGGAGGCGGGGGGCGTGCCGGGCGCGGAAGAGGCAGTCGAAGAACACGGCGAGTTCACCGTCGGCCGGGGTGCCGTCGTCCTGGAGCAGGTCTTCGAGGTTGTCCATCACGACGACGAAGAGTTCGTCGCCCATCGCGGCGAACAGCTCTCCGATCCTGTCCTGGACGAGGTGGTTCGCCGCCCACACCTCCCGCAGGCGGGCCTCGCGGGCGGGGGGCATGGCGCGGGCGCAGTCGAAGTAGAGCCGCTCCAGCGAGAGTCCGCAGGTGCGGGTGCTGACGTTGACGATCGCCGCGGGGGACGCCGTTGCGGTGCCGCCGGGCCAGTCGCCCTGCTCCAGCATGGCGACGACCTTGGCGGCGACGGCGCTCTTGCCCATGCCGCGGCGGCCGGTGACGGTGACCATGCGGATCGCGGGGTCGGCGAGGTGGCGGCCTATGCGGGCGCGGACCTCGTCGCGGTCCTTGAAGAGCTCCAGGCCGTGCGCGACGGGCAGGCCGACGACCTTCACCGTCCGGGCCGGCGGCGGGGCGCCGGCGCCGGGGGCCGCACCGGCCGCCGCGTCGGGGAGCGCCAACGGCTCGTCGATGCCGAGGAGCCGGGCGAGGCGGTCGCGGTGCGCCGCGTCGACGCGGCGCAGGGTGTGGTCGATGCGGGCGGCGGTCAGCCTGCCGAGACCCTCCCAACGGTGGTGTTCGGCGACGACTCCGACGATGCGGGAGCCTGCCCACAGCGCCGCGCCCGACATGCCGGACCAGGGGGAGACCTGCGGATCCGGGTCGGCGGCGGCCACCGGCACGGTGACCTCCAGAGTGCCGGTCCTGAGGTTCGACAGGGCGGCCACGGTGCCGTCCGCCTGGTGGAGTTCGCGGAACTGCTGGCCGTCGGGGCCGCGGCGGCGCTTCCACAGGGGGAAGCCCGCCGCGTGCACGTCGATCACGGCGTGCCGCTCGTCGCCGATCCGCCCGAACGGCGCCGGGCCGACCGCCGGGGCGCCGGGCGGCGGCAGGAACTCCAGCACGGCCACGTCCGTCTCCGGGTCGGACCAGGCCAGGCGGGCCGGCGCCGCCCACTGGCCGGGCCGGTCGGCGTCGAAGCGCACCCGTACGCCGGAGGCGCCCGCGACGACGTGCAGGGCGGTCAGGACGGCGGCGTGCGCAACGCGGTAGCCGGATCCGCGGCGGCCGCCGGCCGCAGCGGTGACGATGACCTCGGCGATGCGGTGCGGGTCCAGCCCGCCGCTGCCCCCTGCTCCCCCGGGCACCGCGGCCGTCCCGTCAGTCCTCACCGGCCAGTTCGGCGCCGGAGATCAGCGCGGGCTCGTCCGGCTGGTCCGCGTGCACCGGCTGGAGCGTCAGCGTGAGGCGCTGGGTGACGGTCGAGGACCGCTTGGCGGCCACGCCCGCGTCGAAGACCCAGAAGCGGACCTTGACGCCCGGCTCGTTGGTGCGCTCGATACCGACGGTCAGTTCCAACTCCACCTGCTCGGCGCGGAACCGCAGGTCGGAGTCGTCTCCTGCCGTCATGGCGCGGCTCAGCTCCGCCCGCAACTGCGCGATCATGTCCGCCAATTCGACTGCGTCGTCCACCGCTCGTGGCCCCCCAACTGCTGTTGCTCCGTCAACTTCCTGGCCGTGCAGGCAACATCATCGCTCATGATCGGCACGGGCGGGCCGGAGTCGGGGAGGCGGGCGGAGCTGAGCCGCGCCATGAC